>JALZKG010000196.1 GCA_030859365.1 Gemmatimonadota bacterium | reverse complement strand
ACGCAGAGCAGCGCCCGGTCTGCCTCCGCCCGCCCGGCGTTGATCCCGGCGAGCGCCGCGGCCATGGCGGGGACGGGGAGCTTGACCCCGGTGCTGGAGTGCACCCAGGTGACGGCGACCACGCGCGTGCGCGGGGTGACCGCGCGGGCGAGGCGGGCGACAATCTCCGCCTCCGACGCCGCGTCGGGGCGGGTGTACAGGGCGATCCTGCGCACCGGGGCGCCGGACTTCTGCGACTTCAGCTGCAGCGACTCGTGGGTGGCGCGGTGATCGTGGACGGTGGTGAGGATCTCCTGGCCGGGGTGGAGGACGAGCCCGTTGTAGAGCGTCCCCAGCCCCAGTGTGGTGCTGTCCGTCAGCGCGATCTCCTCCGGCTTTGCGCCGATGTACGTCGCCGCGGCGCCGCGGACCGCCCCTTCCAGCGCCCCCCCGTTCTGGTGCAGGTAGTGGACGGGGTTCTCGTCGAGGGCGCGGCGGTGCCGCTCGATCGCTTCGCGCACCGGCCGGGGGTGCGAGGCAAGCAGCAGTCCGGCCAGGTGGATGTACTCGCGCGTCAGGGCGAACTGGTCCCGGACTCCGCTCCAGCCGTCCCGGGTCGCGGGCGCCGCCGCCGCGGACTCCGTGGTCCCGCCCGACAGATGCGCCCCCGTGACCGCCGCCGCGATGCCCGCGCCGGAGCGCAGGAGAAACCTTCTTCGGTCCAGACTCATCGGAGCTTCCTTCCTGGAGAGCGAACGCGGGTGGCAGGGGATCGTACACTTCGCTTCCCGAAAGGGTACTGCGCACCGACGCGACGCCCGGCGGGTTCCTGCGGCACGAAGTATCACCTCCGTCGACAGGGAGCGCCTATGAGTGCAGGCGGAGCTGCCGGAGGCGGGTAGACACGCCCCCGCTCCGGGTGCTATGCTGCGGTATCCGGCCGTACCATCCCTCGGCCGTCCGGACCATTCGCTCGTTGCCACGTCCCGTCGTGTCCCAGGAGACGCATCCCATGAAGTCGATCTTCGCTCCCGTGACCGCCGCATTCCTGCTCGCGGCCGGTTGCGCTTCCCCGGCCGCCACGCCCGCCGCCGGCCCCGCGCCTGGCGGGGCTCAGACCGCCGCCGACCAGGAGGATCCGTTCCTCTGGCTGGAGGAGGTGGAGGGCGCCCGTGCGATGCAGTGGGTGGAGGGCCGCAACGTATCCACGCTGCAGGAGCTTTCCGCCAGTCCGACGTACGACCCGATCTTCAACCAGGTGCTCCAGACGCTGAATTCCCGCGACCGGATTGCCTTTCCGTCCATCATGGGAGACCGGCTGTACAACTTCTGGCAGGACGCCGCCAATCCGCGGGGGGTATGGCGGCGCACCACCTGGGAAAGCTACCTGTCCGGCTCCCCCGCCTGGGAGACGGTGCTGGACGTGGACGCGCTCGCCGCGGCCGAGAACGTGAACTGGAGCTACGGCGGCGCCTCCTGCCTGGAGCCGGAGTACCAGCGCTGCCTGGTGCGTCTGTCCCGCGGCGGAGCCGACGCGGTGGAGGTGCGCGAGTTCGACGTGGGGACCCGCCGCTTCATCGACGGCGGCTTCCGGCTGCCGGAGGCGAAGCAGAGCGTGGCCTGGCTCGACCGGGACGCGCTGCTGGTGGCCACCGACTTCGGAGCCGGCAGCATGACCGCGTCCGGCTACGCCCGCGTCGCCAAGCTGTGGCGCCGCGGCACCCCGCTCTCCGCCGCCCGCACGCTCTTCGAAGGGGAGCAGGGCGACGTGTCCGTCAGCGTCGGCACCTGGCGGAGCGCGGAACGCACCCTCCACGTCGTCACCCACCGTCCCAGCTTCTTCCAGAGCACCGTGTACGTGCTCGAGAACGGCGAGCCGGTCCGGATGGAGCTGCCGATGGACGCCGACCGCTCCCTGGTCCGCGACCGGCTGGTGGTCTACCTCCGCTCCGCGTGGGAAACGGGCGGGCGGAGCTTCCCGGCCGGCTCGCTGATCCACATCGGCTACGACGACTTCGTGCGGGGATCGCGCGACTTCGGGATCCTCCTACAGCCCGCCGACCTCCAGACGGTGAACAGCGTCACCGCCACGCGGGACTACCTGCTGGTCAGCATGCTCGACAACGTCCGCGGCGAGCTGCGGCGCTACCAGTACCGGGACGGGCGCTGGTCCTTCGAACCAGTACCTGCCCCGGCCATGGGGAGCATCGGGGTGGCGGCCAGCTCGCCGCTGTCCAACCGCTACTTCTTCACCTACAGCGGCTTCACCCAGCCCACCACGCTGTACCTGGCCGAAGAGAACGGCTCCGTCCGCGAGGTGCGGCGCATGCCCGCCATGTTCAACGCCGCCGGGCTCGCGGTGGAGCAGCACGAGGCCCGCTCCCGCGACGGGACGCGCGTGCCGTACTTCGTCGTCCGGCCGGACACCATGCGGCTGGACGGCACCAATCCGACGCTGCTCTACGCCTACGGCGGCTTCGAGGTGTCGCAGACGCCCGGCTACAGCGCCACCACCGGCGGCGCCTGGCTGGAGCGGGGCGGCGTGTACGTGCTCGCCAACATCCGGGGCGGCGGGGAGTTCGGGCCGGAGTGGCACCGCTCCGCGCTGCTGGAGAACCGGCAGCGCGCCTACGACGACTTCATCGCCGTGG
>JALZKG010000188.1 GCA_030859365.1 Gemmatimonadota bacterium | reverse complement strand
CTCCGGTGCTCTCTGGGACCTGGCTCCCATGCTCCCCATCCTGGAGGAGGCGGGAGGGCGCTTCACCACCTTCCGTGGCGAGCCGGTGACCGCGTGGAGCACCGCGCTGGCCAGCAACGGCCGACTGCACGAGGCGGCGGCGCGGCTGCTTCTCGGGTAGGGGTGGAACGCCCCTTGCCAGATGGGAGCGCCGGATTCCGGCGCCAGGCGGTCCGGAATGCAACCCATCGCAAGGGGGAACGATGTCACAGGTGTTCAAGTCGCTCGAACTGGTGGGCACCTCGAGCGAAAGCTTCGAAGAAGCGGTCCGGACCGCGGTGAAGCGTGCCGGCGAGACCATCCGCGACCTGCAGTGGATGGAGGTGATGGAGCAGCGAGGCTACATCAAGGGAGGCGAGGTGAACGAGTACCAGGTAAAGGTTCGCGTCTGGTTCGGGCTGGAGGACTCGCCGGGATAGCCGCACCGGCCGCCGCACGATGCCCCCGCCGCAGACCGTGCGGCGGGGGCGTCCTGGCTCAGTAGCCCGGCGACACCCGCAAGGGGGCTCCGCCGAGCACGATCACCGGAGCCGTTTCTCCCGCCTCCCATCCCCCTTGCCCCTCCGGCACCACGAGCAGCGCGTCCGCGGCCGCGAGAGCGGAAAGCGCACCCGAGCTCTGCGAGCCGGCGAGCGCCACGGTGGGGCCCTGATCGCCCTCGGAGAGCCGGGCGCGGAGAAAGTGCGCGGTTCCCGGCTTTGCCGGACAGGGCCGCTCCACCCGAGCCTGCACGGTCGGGGGGAACAGGCGGGTGTGGCCGGCCATGCGGAGCAGGGTGGGGCGGACGAGCAGGTCGAAGGTGACCAGCGTGGACACCGGGTTTCCGGGGAGGCCGAACCATGGAATTCCCCCCAGGGCGTCCACCTCCCCGAACGCGAAGGCGGACCCCGGCCGCATCCGGACCCGCCAGAAGTGGATGCGCGCCCCCATCTCCCCCAGGACTGCCCGCAGGTGATCGTGCTCCCCCACGCTGACGCCCGCGCTCGTGACCAGCGCATCGCACCCGGCGGCCCGCTCCAGGTGCTCGCGGACGCTCTCCGGCGTATCGGCCGCGATGCCGAGATTTCGTGCCTCGAAGCCGCTTTCGGCAAGCTGCGCGGCGAGCGCGTAGCTGTTGGACGAGACGATCCGGCGCCCTCTGCGCACCTCCTCGAACGCGTGTACGGGGACCAGCTCGTTCCCGGAGGCGAGCACCGCGACGACGGGACGGCGGAACACCGGGAGGCGAGCCCCGCCCAGGGAGGCGGCGACGCCGATCTGCGCCGGCCCCAGGACGGTTCCGGCCCGCAGGACCGTGCTCCCGCGCCGCACGTCCTCGCCGCGCACTCGTACGTTGCGTCCGGCGTCGGTGTCGCTCCCGATGTGAACGCTGTCGAGGGGGGTGCCGATTCCGCTGCCGCCGTCGGTGTGCTCTACCCGCACCACCCCGTCGGCCCCCCCGGGGAGCGGGGCCCCGGTCATGATCCGCGCCGCTTCGCCCGGCTGAAGCGTCCGGGAGGGAAAGCCGCCCGCCGGGATGTCATCGACCACCCGCAGCGCCCTGGGCTTCTGCGGAGTGGCGCCGCGTACGTCGTCGGCGCGCGTCGCGAAGCCGTCCATCGCACTGTTGTCCCAGAGGGGGAGGTCGATGGGCGACACGAGGGGCTCGGCGAGCACCCGGCCCAGCGCCTCCTCCAGCGGCCGCCATTCCGCGGGGAGCGGGAGCACGGTGCGGAGGATACGCTCCCGTGCCTCGCCCACCCCGAGCCAGTCAGCGTGATCGGGAGGCGGCATCCGGAGGGTGTGGGAGGGAGGCGGCGATCCGCTCCGCCCGACGGTGATCGTCGGGAGAGTTGACGTTCAGGAAGAGCGTGTCCGGATCTCCCCATCGGCACACCCGGTCCAGCGGGAGGACCTCGATACGGGCGGACTCGACCAGGGCGGCGATGCGCCGTTTCCCCGAGCGGATGGCATCCGCGACGCGCGGCAGAGCCCGAACGGAGTAGAAGGCGCACAGGGGCTCCCACCCCCACCGCCCCCGGCTCGCCGGGAGAACGACGTCCGCGCGTCCGGCCGCGCCGTGCTCCGCGAGTGTCCGGAGCAGCGAGGCGGGGACGAAGGGAAGGTCGCAGGCGAGGCAGAGGGCGCCCGGCAGCGCCACCTCGTCCGCCCAGCGCAGCGCCGCGTCGATCCCGCCGAGGGGTCCAAGGCCGAGGTGGCGGTCGAGGCGAAAGGGGAGATCCGTCCCCCCGGCCTGCGCGGGGTCCGCGACGACGAGGCCGACCGGAAGGGCCGCGGCGCGCAGCGCCTCCGCTCCCCGCTCCACGAGGCGCCGCTCGCCGACGCGCGCGAAGGCTTTCGGGGACCCGAAGCGCCGGCTCGCGCCCCCGGCCAGCACCGCGCCGAGGGCCGGTGGGCTCGCGCGGCTAGTGATCTTCGGTGGAGCGGTAGCCGTCGGGAAAGGGACGATCCGGCGGGATGTACGTCATGCCGTCCTCGATGGCGGCGCCCATGTCGTGGGTGCCGAAGCTTTCGCCCTCCAGGTCGGTGGCGAGGTGCTCCGCCGTGTCGGATTGCTGAGGGTCCGGCTCACCGAGCTGGTCGTCGCTTTCCCGGTCCTGCAGAACCGCGTCGTCGGCCGCTTCCGGTGTGGACTCGCGGTGGAGGTCGCTGGTCATCAGCTCGTTGGTATAACGGCCGACGCCGACGATGTCGGTGACGATGCTCTCCGCCACCTGGATCTCCGTGTCGGTCCCGACCCGCCCGCCGAGCGTCACGAAACCGTCGCGCACCCCAAGATCGATCCACCCCTGCTGTACCTGGGGGGAGGCCTCGAAGCGCTCCATGATCACGTCGTACAGCTCGTCGTCGCTCATCCCCTCGGGATCGAGCACCCCTTCAAAGTCCACCATGATGATCGCCTCCGCGCGCGTTCAGAAGTGCAGGGCTCCTCCCACGGTGACCCCGATGTTCTGCCCCCACCGGCTGTGGCTGACGGTGGGCGTGGTCCGGGATGGCGGCCGAAATCCAAGGGGCGTTTCAAGCCGCCACAAAACGTCCCGCAGCTCGGCACGAAGGGAGAAGCGCTCGGAAAGGAACCAGTCCGTCCCGGCCCCGGCTCCTACCGCAAAGCCGGGGCCGAAGCCGAAGCGCTGTTGCTGCGGGATGGAGTCCTCGGCGGTGGCTCGCCCGCCGAGCCGGCCGATCAGTCCGCCGGTGATCCCCACAAAGGGGGCGAGGTTGTTCCAGGTGCGCTCGCCAGTCAGGTGCAGCCGCGCGCCCGCTTCCAGAAGGCCGATCGGCATCCCGACCGTTTCGCCGGTGTCCTCGATGTCATCCACCCGGGTGACGGTGCTGTCGCTCCCCACCGTGCGAGCCCGGAAGAGCCTCCGCTCGCTCGGCGCGAAGCCGAGCGCTGCCTCCAGCGTCACCGGGCCGCCGACGCGGTATCCGTAGCGGGCGCCGAAGATCGGCGCGGACTGCGGTCCGAAGGGAATGTCTACCGTATCCACCCGGATGGCCTGCTCCGTCCACAGGTACCCCGCGTAGGCGCCAATCGAGTGGCGCGTCTCGATGAAGCGGTACGGGGAAGGGATGGTCTGCGCGGCAAGGGTCGCCGCGCCCGCGAAGCAGAGGGCCAGGCACAGCAGCGCGGTCCGCAGGGTTCGCATGGGTGTTCTGCAGGAT
>JALZKG010000182.1 GCA_030859365.1 Gemmatimonadota bacterium | reverse complement strand
GTACACGCCCGCTACCAGCCGGCCGCACCCTCGTGCCGCAGCAGCCACCGCTTCCGGTCGACGCCCGAGCCCTCCTCCGCGCTCCCCATGTACCCGCCGATGCGACCGCCGGCCGTGACGACGCGGTGGCACGGCACGACGATGGGAAGCGGGTTGCACGCGTTCGCCTGACCCACGGCGCGCTGGGCCCCCGGCGCCCCCGACAGGGCGGCGACCTGGGCGGCGACCTGGGCGTAGCTGCGGGTTTCGCTGAAGGGGATCTCCCGCAGCGCCGTCCACACCCGCTGCTGAAAGGGGGTGCCCTCTGTCGCCAGCGGCAGGTCGAAATCGTGCCGCTCCCCGGCGAAGTACTCCCGGAGCTGCGACACGAGGGCCCGCCCCACCCGATCCCCGCGCGGGGCGTCGCCGCGGGTGCCCGCCGGGGGGTGAGCCCCCGGAGTCCAGAAGCGCAGGGTGCGCACCCCGTCGGGCGTGTACTCGGCGAGCAGGGGCCCGACCGGGGAGGCGCAGATCAGAAAGTCGGAGCCGTGCGGCTGCGTCGCCATCATCGGCCCCGGAAGTCGGCGGGACGCTTCTCCAGAAACGCGGTCATCCCCTCGCGCATGTCTTCCGTGGCGGCGAGCAGGCCGAACAGGTTGGATTCCAGCGCCAGCGCGTCGTCGGCCCCCATCTCCATTCCCCGCGTGGTGCATTCGATGGCGAGGCCGAGCGCCACGGGCCCGTTGCGCAGGATCCCCTCCAGCAGCCCGCGCGCTTCGGCGAGGAGGAGCTCGGCGGTGGCGACCCGATTGACCAGGCCGATCCGGTAGGCTTCCGCGGCGTCGATCATCTCCCCGGTCAGGATCATCTCGAGAGCACGTCCCTTCCCCACGATGCGGGGGAGCCGGACGGTACCGCCGTACCCCGGGATGATCCCCAGACGGGTTTCCGGGAGCCCGAAGCGGGCGTTCTCCGAGGCGATGCGGAGGTGGCACGCCAGCGCCAGCTCGCAGCCCCCGCCCAGCGCGAAGCCGTTCACCGCCGCCACCCACGGCTTGCGGGAAAGCTCGATGGCGCGGAAGGCGCGCTGTCCAAGCCGGCTGACCTCCACCCCGTCCACCGGCCCCATCCGCGCCAACTCCGCGATGTCCGCACCGGCGACAAACGCCTTCGCCCCCGATCCGGTGAGAATCGCCCCGCGCACCTCCGCGTCGGACGCAACGTGCTCGACGGCGCCGGCGAGCTCGCGGATGGTGTGCTCGTTCAGTGCGTTCAGCTTGTCGGGGCGGTTCACCGTGACGGTGGCGATCCCGTCCTGGACGTCGAGCTGCAGGTTGTCGTATGCGGGCATGGAGAAGCGGTGGCTGGGAGCGAGGCGGGCCGCGGCGGCGCCACAAGGTAGCGACCGGCGGGGGGCGGCGGCAACGCGCCGCCGCCCTCAGAAATCGCCGGTCACGTCCTCCCACCGCTCGCCGAGGAGCGCGGCGCTCCGCCGCATCACCGGCTCCCACTCGGCGCGGCGGCGGCAGTACGATTCCACCGCTTCCGGACCCTCGTCGACCGGAACGCCCGCGCCGCGGAGCGTCTGGAGAGCGTAAGCGAAGTGCTTTCTCCACGAGTCCATGTCGGCGAGCTCCGCAGCGTCGGAGGCTGCGGAGGAGCCCCGACTCCGGTCGATGCTTTCGAACAGCGAGTCGCAGGTGTGAGCGACCGCCATTGCCAGCCCGGAGCGGCCACCGAGACCGGCCACGTCGGGGCTTCGCCGGGGGTCCACCGCGGTATCCAGCAGGAGCACGAGGTCTTGCAGCACGAAGAGAAGCCGCAGCAGCGAATGCTCCACCCGCGAGGAAACGAAGTAGTGCAGGATCGGATAGCTCGCGTAGTCGGAGCGGATACGCACCACCCCGTCTCGCAGCCGTGCCAGCTCGGTGGCCAGCACGCCGAGCCGTGCGCCGCCATGCAGGTGCGCCGCGATGATCACGGATGCATCCGCAGTCCCCTTGCTCTGGAAGAAGAGCGAATCCGCCCACACCTGCTGCTGCGAGTACGCTCCGTAGACGGAGGTGAAGTAGGAGATCGCGAGGGTGATCAGCGCGAAGCCGCTCCCCGCTTCGATCAAGGTCAGAAAACGCAGCGTCGGGGAGAGCGAAACCAGATCCCCCAGCCCGAGCGTAAAGAACACGACGCCGCTGTAGTACAATGCGTCGGCCAACGTGCGGGGCGGGGGGACTCCCGGCAAGATGCCGAACTCGGCGGGCATCCAGGGCAGGTGCAGCAGCGCGAAGCCGAGGATGACCAGCAACGCCCATACCGCCAGCGTGACTGGGATCAACGCGGGGCCGACCCTGCCAAGGATCCGCCGGCGCAGGGATGAGGGAAGGCGGTGGGTGGCGGCCCGGGCCGTTCTCCAGACACCCCGGCTCACCCATTCGGTAAGAAACCCCGCCCCGCTCCAGTGTTGCAGGACGGTGGCGAAGACGTCGACGGTGACGAGGAGGAGGACGGCACCTCCGGCCGCCGTGAGCCCCACTTCAGTGGCGCTCAATCACCACACGGGGAGCGAACCGGCAGCCGCTGAGCGGGTCTCAGTCGTCCGGCGGAGCGGGCTCCGCTCCCCGGCTCCCTAGGGAGAACACGATCGTTTCGGGCTCACCCACGGACCCCTGCACCTCGGTTTCCACGATGATGCGTCGGACCACGTGATTCGGATCCTGCAGCGACACCTCCAACTCCAGCCCCAGCTCGTCCGACGCGATCTGCGTCCGTACGCGGGTGCCGGGGTTTGCCTGCGGGGGCTCGGGATTGCGGAACAGGGTCTTGGTGGACTGGCGGCCGCTTTCGAGATCCCGCGTCACCTTGATCTGGCGGAACCAGTCCGGCTGGTAGCCGACCACGTAGCCGGTTCCGCGCTGATCCTCGCCCCGCCCCTCCCGATTGTGTCTCGCCATCCTCGCTCCTTCGCGTCCCGGTCTCCTGCTGCGGGTGCAGCGGTTTTCCGAAAGCTCCTCGCCGCTCCGCCGATTGTCAAGGCGGGCGGAAGGTGCCGAAACCAAGTCCCGGCGCCGCTTCCCGTGAGAGTGCCTCCGGGTCACGCCTGCAGCGGAACCGGGACAAAAGTGAGCAGGAACAGGGCCACGCAGATCCAGCCGACGACGCGCCCCCCCGGCGACAGCGGGGCGCGGGCGTCCCACACCGCCGGATGGGCGATGCGCCCGCGCCCGAGGAGCAGGATCAGCCCGGTCCACACCCACCACCCCAGCCACAGCGTTCCCAGCGCCCCCAGCATCGCGAGAAAGAGCCAGGCCACCGGGCGCTGCAGCCGTTCCCCGAGCGCGTACACGATGTGACCGCCGTCGAGCTGCGCCAGCGGAAACAGGTTC
This sequence comes from Gemmatimonadota bacterium, assembly GCA_030859365.1. Taxonomy (GTDB): domain Bacteria; phylum Gemmatimonadota; class Gemmatimonadetes; order Longimicrobiales; family Longimicrobiaceae; genus JALZKG01. The sequence continues at coordinate 61 of JALZKG010000182.1, read as the reverse complement.
AGCGCCGTGACAAAGAAGCCGAGCCATGCCGCAAAGGCCAGCGGGTGGAGCAACACCACCG
>JALZKG010000177.1 GCA_030859365.1 Gemmatimonadota bacterium | reverse complement strand
GCCCCACGCTCCCGGTGCCGCTCGGCCCACTCCGCCGCGACGACGGCCGTTTCCGTATCCCCGATCCGCTCCGCGAGCCCACTGCGCCGCTCGCAATCCGCGAGGCTGCGGCGCTCCCGCTCCAGTTCCCGCTGGGCATCGGCTACCGCCTGATCGAAGAGTGGGAGGGCGGCGCGCGCCTCGGTCATCTCGCGGCGCATGGCGGCGAGCATGTCGCCCACGCGGTCCTCCGGCTCGCGGCGGTCCCGCTCGGTGACGAACGCCTCCCAGCTGCGCGCGAAGAGCGCTTTCAGGTCGTCGAGCATCCCCCGAAGCTACACCGGCGGCGGCGCTGCGGCAAACCCGCGCCCGGCCCGATCTTTGCTCGCCCGCCGGGCACACCCCATCCACCGTGACCATGCCCGACTCGCTCCCCGCACCTCCGCAGAACCCCCGTATGCGCAACCTTTCCGCCCAGGAGGAAAGGTCCGTCACTCATGGCGACTTCTGGATCCCGGAAGAGGAGCGGGAGATCTACAAGCGCGCCCTCGGCGCGTTGAACGCCGACGGGATCCCCTACGTGGTGGCCGGGGCGTACGCCATCTACGAGCACACCGGAATCTACCGCCAGACCAAGGACCTGGACGTGTTCTGCGAGCCCGAGGCGCTGCCTCGGGCCCTGCGGACGCTGCGCGCGGCCGGCTTCCGGACCCGCCTGGAGGAGGCCCACTGGCTGGCGAAGGCAAAGGATGACCCCTACTTCGTGGACGTGATCTTCGGGATGGGGAACGGCCTCGCCCTGATCGACCGCGACTGGCACCACCACAGCACCCCCGCCATCCTGGCCGCCACGCCGGTGCGCGTCGCTCCCGTGGAGGAGCTGATCTGGCACCGGCTCTTCATCAGCGAGCGCCACCGGCAGGACATGGCCGACATCGTCCACCTGATCCTCTGCCGGGGTGAGCAGCTGGACTGGGAGCGCCTGGTGGCGAAGTGCGGTCCGCACTGGCCGCTCCTGCTCGCCCAGCTGCAGATGTTCCGCTACGTGTATCCCGGCCACCAGGAGCGCGTACCCGACGAGATCTTCACCCGTCTGCTGGACCGCGCCCGCGCCGACGTCCGCGGCGACTACGCCCGCGAGGACGTGACCCGAGGCACCATGATCTCCCGCTTCTCCTTCGCCATCGACGTGCACGAGTGGGGCTTCCGCGACCTGCGCACCGAAAGCATCGGGACCATGCGGCGGAGCGCGGTGATCCGGGAGATCGTGGCCGCCGACGTGTGGGACGAGCGTTCCGAGGGGGTGGAGGCGCTGCGGAGCGTGGCTGAGTGAGCATGGCGGACGCTCCCCGGCGCCGCGAGGAGGACCGCAGGCGACAGACGATCCGCATCGCCGCGGTCGGCGACTTTCATTGCGGCGAAGCGGACGTAGGGGCGTATCGCTCCGCCTTCGCGCGCGTCAACGACGAGGCGGACGTGCTCCTGCTGGTGGGCGATCTGACCAACTGGGGCACGCAGGAGGAGATGCGCGTCACCGTGGGCGAGCTCGCCGAGGTCGAGATCCCGATCGTCGCCGTGCTCGGCAATCACGACCACGAGTCGGATCAGGTGGCTGACGTGTGCGCCATCCTCCGCGAGCGGGGCGTCCACCTGCTGGACGGCGACTCGTGGGAGCTGGACGCGGAGGTCGGCTTCGCCGGGACCAAGGGATTCATGGGCGGCTTCGGACGGGGAAGTCTGACCGCGTTCGGCGAGCGGGAAACCAAGGTGATGGTGGAGGCCACCCTGGACGAGGTGCGCAAGCTGGAGCTGGCGCTGCGCAAGTTAGCCACCCCCATCCGGGTGGTGCTGCTCCACTACGCGCCGGTGGTCGATACGGTGCAGGGGGAGCCGGAGATCATCCTCCCCTTTCTGGGTTCGGATCGGCTGGCCGAGCCGCTGGACCGCTACGGGGTGAGCGTCGCCTTTCACGGCCACGCGCACCACGGCGCCTTCCGCGGCGCGACGCCGGGCGGGGTGCCCGTCTTCAACGTGTCGCACGCGCTGCTGAAGCGCGAGGGCGTGGGGGAGATGTTCTACGTGTACGAGATCCCGCGGCCCGGTTGGGACGGGGGGGAAAACTAGCCGGCGCGGGAGGTGGCGCGCGTTATCCTGCCACGGGCTGCGCCATCGTCCGCCCCACTCGCGGTTCGGCCGGCGCCTCCAGCGCGCGCTGGAACGCCCGCGAAGCCGTCGCAAATGCCCCCTGCTTCCGCACCGCCGTGGGGCTGACGCCGAGAAAATCGTCGAACGCGCGCCGCAATCCGCTGTCGGAGGCGTAGCCGCAGGCGAGCGCGACGGCCTCCACGCTGCGGGCGGGATCGTCCAGCATCTCCGCCGCCCAGAGGATCCGCAGCCAGGCGAGCGTCTGACGGGGCGGCGGGAGCCCTTCCCCCTCGCACCAGCGGTTCAGCGTCCGCATGGACACATAGAGCGAGCGAGCCAGCCGTTCCCCCTGACCGCCTGTCGCAACCACGTCCGCCGCGGCACCAAGGATGGAGCGACCGCGGGAGCTGACTGCCGAGGGGAGGGAGCGTTCCAGCAGCGTCTGGAGCGGCCGGCCGCGGGCGGAGCGGAGCAGGCGGGCGATCGCGCCCGCGTCGTCCTGATCCGTCACGATCACGTCGGTGACCCCCCACGCGCCGAGGGTGCGGAGGTCGCGGGGTTGGCTCGATTTCAGACCGACGGCTACGAGAACCGCCGCGGAGGAAAGCTCGCGGAGTAGAAGGCGCAGCTCAGGTGCCGGCCCATCGGCCGTGCCCCTCCCGTGGTACGGGTCCACCACGGCCATGTCCGCCTGCACCTGTTTTCTCAGGTCATGTTGCAGCGTCGCCCAGGAGGAGGCGTCCCGCAGCACCATCTCCTTCCCCGCCGCCTGAAAGCACCCGGGCGCGAAAGCGCACGTCCGGATGCATCAGGTGGAGGGTGCGGGAGATCTGCTTCATCAACTCGGCGGAAAAGGAGCGTTTCGTGGCCGAAAAGGGTTGGGTATGCGTGCCCGGCAGAGGGTAGCTTCGTGGTGCGAAGGACAGATGTACCTCTGCCACCCCCCCTCACCGCCGGAGCCACGATGAAGCTCACCCGTCTGCTGCTCGCCGCACTCACCCTGGTTTCTCTTGCCGCCTGCGACACGCCACCTCCCACTCAGGCAACCAGGCTCGCGCCCAACCTCATGTCCTCCGCACCGGACAGCAGCACGATTCCGAGCGACACCCTCGGCACGGGCAGCGACCCCGACGATGGCGATCCGAGCGACGGCGGCGACGGAGGCAGTCAAAAAGGCGGCCATTTCGGCTCGGGCGGCTGAGCGGCTCTCACACCGCCACCGGCACCGACCGTAACGATGAGACAAACTCCGCCGCCAGAGCATCCCCGGATGCGTCCAGCATAGAAGCGGCTTTGACAGCAAGGCGGCGCGTTCGCACCTGCTCGTGGACAGCTTCTGCCTGGATCTGCACCTGCCCCAGCTTGCGCTGGGCCGCGTGCCGCAGCGCGAGCGCCGAAGCCTCTTCCGCCCGACTCCACTCCTGCAGGCTCGCAGCCCCGTGGGCAAAATCCAGCAGCGCCTGCGCGGAATGCTCACCGGCAACGTCGCGACGTACGATTTGCCACAGTCGCTCCCAAGCTTCTGCGAACGTTTTGCGATCTCCCACGGCTCCGGCGGCGCGGGCTAGGTTCCCGAGCGGAAGAAGCGGATCATGGAGGAGGTGGGGCAGCACGGCTTGCATCACAGGAAGAGCACGAGCAAACTCGCCGCGGTTCATCCAGAAAACCGCCACATCATGGGCCAGGTTCACGAGCCGTGGATGAGCGGGACCATAGGCGTGGAGTGCTGCTGCCGCCCAATTCTCGGCTGCGGTGAACGCGCTGCTTTCGTCCGCGATCACGAACAGATCGTGGCACGCCATCCCCTCGATTTCCCGGAGGCGATACCGGCGGGCGATCTCCAGCGCTTCGGTATGGGAGCGCTGCGCCTTCGGAAAGTTGCCGCGCTGGAGGTGCAGGTTGCCCATGCCGATGTGGGCGAGGGCATGGACGGCGTGGTTCTCCAGCCGCAGCGCCCTGCTGAGGGCCTCCTCGAACCAGCCGCTCGCGCGAGTGTACTCCGCCCCGCGCCGGGCGAACCGCCCCGTCTCGTACGCGGCCCGCGCATCGTCAGGCGCGGCCAGCGCCGCCGCCTGCATGAACGCCAGAGCGGTCTCCAGCTTGCCCCGTCCATCGGCCCAGCGGGCGAGCTGCGCGCACGCGTCCGCGACCTCCTGAGCGGGGGTGGCCGCGGCGTCCCCCATCATCCGGGCGATTACCCGCAGCGGCTTCTTCACCTCCGGGGGCAGATCCGCGGCGCGGACGTCGTTCAGCGTCCGTCGCGCCGAACCCCGGAGAAAGAGCGACTCGCGCTCCGCCACCGAAGCTTCGGTCCAGAGCGTGACGCTACGCAGGGCTCGCCAGAGCAGAGCGCCCGGCTCGTCGGCGAACTCCTCCAGCACGGCCAGCCCACGCACGCCCTCCCCGGGCGCGCGGACCAGCGGTGGAGGAGCGTGCCACCGCCGGTTCTTTGGCTTCGCGGGGATTCCGGTGGTCTGCATGTTCGCTCCGGTCGGGCATCGGACGGAAAGATCAAACGAAAATCCCTCAAGTCTCATGCCATGGAAGGTGCTTCGGTGGCGGAGGTACTACGGGATTGCCCAGGTACAAATTTCGGTGAACGAGAGCCACCGCGCCAGCCGCCGGCGGGAGGTTGGCAGGAAAGAAGCGTTTCGCGGCAGGAAAGGATAGGGTCGCCGAGCCCGCGAGCAATTACAATGCTTCTACACCTCACGAGCCAGGTAGGCGCCCCTGGCTGTTCGGGTGAGGATACGCCGCGGCTTCTTGTAGTTCCTCTTCAACCCACCGCTTCGAGGTTGCAATGCAAATCGGAATCAAATGAGCGGCACTGCTTGGCAGCATGTTGCTTGCCGTCGGGTGCACGGACTCGGAACGCGCCTACTCTCCCACAGCGCCCGCGGAGCGGTCGGCAGGGGCAGCCAGTGCCCAGCTCGAAGAGAAGGCCGCGCTCACGGAGTTGACGCGTGCAGTAGCGCTCGCGCTGCAGGACTCGGGACTGCGTCAACGAGTAATGAACGACATGCGCGAATCGCACTACACCATCGAGCACAAGCTGCACTTCGGCAACTACCTGAAAGGACAATCTGGTGGTATTCTTCTCGCCAAGATGGCGAAGGAGAGTGGAAAGAGCCGTGAGGAGATTCATGCGTTGCTCGCGCGCGTCCGCCCGCTGGAGTTCTACATGCCCGTGCGGGAACAGCGTGAAAGCTGGCGTGGCACGGATAACCTCTGGGTTGCTTCCTACCTGGAGGACGGCGGCGGCGAGCCCCCGGCAGTATACGACGTATGGGGCAATTCCATCCCCTTGTGGGCTCCCGACGCGGAACCGGGTATCCACACTCTTTCGCTCGTACCTGTCGAGACGAACTTCTCCAGGGAGCTGGAGCGGGCGAGATACGTGAACAAGAACGACAACGGTGGTCAGACGATTGGAACTCTCTACCCACGCTCTCGGAAAGATGATGGCGACGTGAGCGTCCTTTGTGAAACCTGCATCCAAGACCCAGGTGATGGGGACGGTGGTGGAGGCGGAGGTACCATCACCCCGGGCCTCTACATGACTTTCGCGTATGGGAAAGAAGGGGTACCCGACGGCGCATGGGGTTTGAAAGGTGAACCGGAGATCGAAATGCACATCATCGGGGCCTCGACGACTGATCCGAGCAATTCCGCGGCAACCCTTTCCTGCTCTCATGCGGGCGCGTACGGATCCTACCGGTTCGACATGAACGATCACTATTGGAGCGGCAACGTTTTGCTCTTCAGCCAGCAGCAGATCGACAGCTACCAAGCCAGGACCGCGGACGACTTCACCGTCCAGATGTGGGAGGATGACGATGGCACCTGCCAGATCAAGAC
>JALZKG010000126.1 GCA_030859365.1 Gemmatimonadota bacterium | reverse complement strand
TCCCACGGGTTGCCGGAGGGCGCGTGATCGGTAGATGTGGAATCGGGCGACATCAGCTGGAGGGCAGCGAGGAGCAGACAGGGGCAGCCGGACGCGGATCCGCTGTCACACCTTTGTCCAGCATCTTCCTGCAAGCGGTGCGCCCGCGGGGACGGTGTCAGGCGGCGGTCAGCAGCGTTCGGGTAGCCATGCTCAGTCATACCTCCCTTCCCCCAGCAGGTGCCGCCGCACCCGGTCCAGCGCGAGCTGCGCGGTCATCGCCTTGGTCCACGCCCGGCCACGCTCCCCCAGGTCGTAGCGGCGGGACCAGGCGCCTCCCTCCCAATCGAGCGCGATGCACACCGTCCCCGCCGGTTTGTCCGGGGTTCCGCCGCCGGGGCCCGCAATCCCGGTGGTGGCGAGCCCCAGCTCCGAGTTGGCGCGGCGGCGCACCCCGGCGGCCATCTCCTCCGCCGTTTCGGTGCTCACGGCGCCGCAGCGGTCGAGGGTTTCCTGCCGCACCCCCAAAATCTCCCGCTTGGACTCGTAGGAGTAGGTGACGGTGCCGAGCAGAAAGTAAAGCGAGCTCCCCGGCACCTCGGTGAGCCGGTGCCCGATCAGCCCGCCGGTGCACGACTCCGCGACGGCGAGCGTCAGCCCGCGCTCGCGGAGCAGCCGGCCCACGGTTTCCTCCATCCCCTCGTCACCGACGGCGTACAGGTGCTCACCCAGCCGCTCCCGCACCCGCACCTCCAGCGCGTCCAGCCGTGCCTCCAGCTCCTCGCCCGGGCCGCCGCGCACGGTGAGCCGCGTCTGCATGCGCGGAAAGGCGGCGCGGAAGGCGATGCGCGCCTCCGCCGGCGTAGCCACCCCGTCCAGCAGCTCGCCCAGCCGGCTTTCAGCCAGCCCGGTGGTGCTGAAGATGCGTGATGCGAAGCGCTGATGCCGGTTGCGCTCGGCGAGCCAGGGGATCACGGTTTCCGCGGCCATGCGGCGCATCTCGCGGGGCACGCCCGGAAGGGAGACAATGTGCCTGCCCCCGTCGGCGGGGCAGATGGCGCCGGGAGCCGTGCCGTCGGGGTTGGGGATCACGGTGCATCCTTCCGGGATCATGGCCTGCTTGCGGTTGCTCGGGGGCATCTCCATCCCCCTCCCGGCGAAGCGCTCCCGGATCGCCCGGAGCACCCCGGCGTCCAGCCGGAGCGCGCGCCCGGTGAGGCTGGCGATGCACTCGGTGGTCAGATCGTCGGCCGTGGGGCCGAGGCCGCCGGTGGTGATCACCACGTCGGCGTCGTCCAGCGCGCGGCGCAGCGCACGGCGGATGGCGCCGGGGTCGTCCGCGACGGCGAAGCCGCCGACCGGCTCCACACCGATGGCGCGGAGCTGCTCCGCGAGCCAGCCGGAGTTGGTGTCCGTGGTGATCCCACCGACGATCTCGTCGCCGATGGCGAGCAGCGCCGCCTTCACCGGCCGCGCATCTTTCGCAGCGCGCCCCTGACCTGCTCGCGTGGAACGCGGGTCAGCCCGTTGAACTCGCCCCCGGAGGCGATCCACTCCCCCCCGTCGATGACGACGCACTCCCCGTTGATGAAGGGCGCGCCGTCGGAGATCAGGAACGCGGCCAGATTCGTCAACTCCTCGTGGTCTCCGAAGCGGCCCATGGGGATGCGCGCCCGGGCCTCCGCCTCGATCTCCGGGGTCGGCATCAGTGCGGACCAGGCGCCCTCGGTCGGAAACGGGCCCGGGGCTATGGCGTTCGAGCGGATTCCGTACGTCGCCCACTCCACCGCGAGCGAGCGGGTCATCGCCAGCACCCCCGCCTTCGCGGCGGCGGAGGGGAGCACGAAGGCGGAGCCGGTCCACGCGTAGGTGGTCACGATGTTCAGGATGCTCCCGCCGCCGCCCCGCTCGATCATCCCCCGTCCCACCGCCAGAGTCGCGTGGAAGGTGCCGTGGAGCACCGTCCCCACCACCGCGTTGAAGCCGTTGGGGCTCAGATCCTCGCTGGAGGCGAGAAAGTTGCCAGCGGCGTTGTTGACCAGCACGTCCACTCCCTCCCAGCGCTCCCGCACCGCAGCCACCATCTCCTCCACCTGTTCCCACTCGCGGACGTCGCAGGGGTGGGTCAGCACCCGCTCGCCGGAGGCGTCGATCTCCGCGGCCGCCCCCCGCAGCCGCTCCTCGCTGCGGCCGGTGATCGCCACCCGTGCGCCGAGCGCGACGAACTTCTTCGACATCGAAAGGCCGAGGCCGGAACCGCCGCCGGTGACCAGAACCGTCTTGTCGCGCAACAGGTCGGGGTTGAACACGGGAGCCTTCCGGCGGGGGTGAGACGGATCCGGCCGCAAAAGATGGGGCCGAACAAGATTGGGCCCCAAGATAGGAAGCGGGGAACCGGGCTGCCAGTTGGAACGTAGAGGTGGCAGCCGGGGTGCGGGCACGGTAGCTTGTCGCCCGCCACCATCCGCCGCCTCGATACCCCACACCCCGCCGCCGTCTGAAGCCGCTCCTCCGCCGCCTGCTCCTCCGGCTCCTGCCGCTCGGGCTCGCGCTCGTCTCACTCGGGCCCCTCGCCGCGCAGGCGACGCAGCCCGCCGCCGAGGAACCCGATGCGGCGCTCCGGGTGCTCCTGATCACCATGGGCCAGGGCGACATGGTGTGGGAAAAGTTCGGCCACAACTCCCTGTGGATCCACGATCCGGAGCGCGGAACGGACACCGCGTACAACTACGGGATGTTCGACTTCAACCAGCCCGGCTTTCTGGGGCGCTTTCTCCGTGGGCGCTGGATCTACTGGATGGAGGGCTTCCCCGCCGTCCCCATGATCGATTTTTATCGGCAGACCAACCGCTCGGTTTGGGTGCAGGAGCTGAACCTGCTTCCCGCGCAGAAGCGGGAGCTGCGCGACTTTCTGGAGTGGAACGCCCGCCCCGAGAACCGCGATTACCGCTACGACTACTTCCACGACAACTGCTCTACCCGCATCCGCGACGCGCTGGACCGCGCCCTGGGTGGAGCGCTGCGCGCCGCAACGGGTGACTCGCTCACGGACAAGAGCTTCCGCTGGCACAGCCGCCGGCTGGTCGCCGACGACCGAGCGAGCTACGCGGGGATGAACGCCGGCCTCGGCCCCGCCGCCGACGGGCGGATCACCGCGTGGGACGAGATGTTCATCCCCATGAAGCTGCAGGAGCACCTACGGAGTGTGCAGACGACGGATGCCACGGGCCGCCCCGTGCCGCTGGTCGCCTCTGAGGAGCAGCTCTTCGCCGCCATGGGGCGCGCACCCGAGCGTCCCGCGCCGCCGCGCTGGACGGTCTGGTTCGCCCTGGTCGGCCTGGTGCTGGGCGGGAGCGTGGCGACGCTCAGCCGGCTGGTGCGGCGGGTCCGGGGCGCCCGCTTCGGAGTGGCGGCGCTGTCCGCGCTCTGGTCGCTGCTCGCCGGATTCGGCGGGCTGCTCCTCCTTCTCCTCTGGACGCTCACCGACCACGCCATCGCCTTCCGCAACGAGAATCTGCTCCAGCTCAACCCGCTGGGGCTGGCGCTGCTCCTCCTCCTGCCTCCGCTCGCGTACGGCGCCCGCTGGGCGGCGCGGCCGGCGGTGTGGGTGGCTGCCGCGATGGTGGCCCTGTCGCTGCTGGGAATCGTGCTGGGTCTACTCCCGGGGTGGATCCAGGGCAACGCGGAAATGATCGCGCTCGCGCTGCCCGCGCACCTGGGAATGTTCGCGGCGGCGCTCCACCTGCGGCGCACCCTTCCCGCGGCCCCACGGAGGATATAGGGTGGAGGTCCAGGTCTTCGGCACCCGCAAGTGCAAGGACACCCAGAAGGCGCTCCGCTTCTGGAAGGAGCGGCGCGTGCGCGTCCATTTCGTAGACCTCGCGGTCCGCGGTGCGTCGCGCGGGGAGCTGGGCCGCTTCGTGCAGAAGTTCGGGACAGAGGCGCTGCTGGACCGTGACGCGAAGCGCTTCCGGGATCTGGGCCTCCACGCCGCGCACCTCACCGAGGCGCGCATCCTGCCGCTGCTGGAGCAGGAGCCGATGCTGCTCCGCACCCCGCTAGTGCGCCAGGGGAACCGCCTGACCGTGGGACTGCGGGACGCGGAGTGGAAGGCGTGGGCCGCCGCCGAGTGAGCACCGGATGAGGATCGTCGCGGGACGCTTCGCTGGGCGCCATCTCGCCTCGCCGGCGGACCGCCGCGTCCGCCCCACCGCCGAAGCCGTGCGCGACGCATGGCTGAGTCTTCTGGAGGAGGAGTTGCCGGGCGCTCGGGTGCTGGACCTGTTCGCGGGGACCGGCGCGCTCGGGCTGGAGGCCCTTTCTCGCGGCGCCCGCTCCGTCGACTTCGCCGAAACGCGGCCGAGCAGCCTCCACGCGCTGAAGGCCAACGTCGCGGCGTTGCGGGTCCGCGAGCGCTGCCGCATCTTCAAAAGGGATGCGCTCCCCTTCGCCGCGGCGCTGGAGCCGGGGAGCTACGACGTCGCCTTCGCCGATCCACCGTACGAGTCCCGCATGCTCGACCGGCTGGTGGAAGGATGGCTGCGGATGCCCTTTGCCCGTATCCTGTCGGTGGAGCACGCCGTCGCACACCCGCTTCCCCGGGGAGGAGAGCGCCACACCTGGGAGGATACGGCGGTGACGCTCTTTCGAGCGCCGCAAGCGCCCCTTGCATCGGACCCAACCCTTCAGCCCGGTACCCCGTGAGCACGTCCGCGCCTCCTCCCCGCCGCCCCGAGCGCGGCTCCATCTCCCCGGAAGCCCTGGCGCACCTGCGCGCCGCCGACCCGGTCCTCCAGGACGTGATCGACCGGGTGGGCCCGTTCGACCCGCCGCTGCAGCCGGATCTGTGGCGCTCGCTGCTGGACGCCATCGCCGGGCAGCAGCTTTCGGTGCGCGCCGCCGACGCCATCATGGCGCGCTTCGCGCGCTCGGCTCCCGGCGGCACCTTTCCCGGGCCGGCGGAGCTGCTGGTGGTGCCGGTGGAAACGCTCCAGGCCTGCGG
>JALZKG010000116.1 GCA_030859365.1 Gemmatimonadota bacterium | reverse complement strand
CACCAGCCCGATCACCGCGTCGACGCCGATGCGCCTGCGGGTGCCCGGGATGCGGATGGAGTCGTCGAGCAGCCGGCCGAGCGCATCCAGGCGGCGGAGCCGCGGGTCGGGGGCGAGAGCGGGAGTGCGGAGACCAGGCACGGGAGGGGGCCGGGGTTCAGGTGAGAAACGAGTCTTCTGCCACGATCATCTCTCCCGCACGATGCCCGCCATCGAGCAGGGTGATCATCCTCCTCCAGCACGCAGCTCCGCCAACGGGTAGTGGGTCCCCCGCCACTCCACCCCGCCGCGGAGCAGCGTCAGCAGCGTGGAGCGCCACAGGATGAAGAGAAAAAGCAGTACCGCCACCGGAAAGGTAACGGCCAGCACCGGCCGCCCTCCCTGCAGGCGGGCGGTCCCCGCGTAGAGCGCGAGCAGGAACACGACCGCGGCCGCGTTCAGCCAGCGCGCCGGGCCGTCGAGGATCCACACCGCGAGAAAGGGCCAGAGAAAGCAGGCGATCTGCCCGACGGTGGCGACGACCACGACCGAGACGCGGAAGTCCACCGCGGCGAAGGCGTTCTTGGTGAGCCCTCGCACCAGCTCGGCGAGCGAGGCGTACCACTCCACGGAGAGCATCCCGTGACCCACGACGAAGTCCTGCCGCAGCCGGTGCGTCTTGACCAGCTTGCCGAGCTTCATGTCATCGTCGACGCGCATGCGGATGGGAGCGTGCATCTCCATGGCGCGGTAGGCGTCGGCGCGCAGCAGGTTGAACGCGCCGATCCCCACGTGCGCGCGGCTGTCGGGGTCGCGCGCGCGCCACGGACGGGCGAACAGCGCGAAGAAGACGCTGAAAGCGACGGCGAAGCTTTGCAGCAGCCACCCGGGCATCCGCACGTCCGGCGCGGCGGTCAGGTGATCCAGCCCCCGCTCCCGCAGGTAGCGCACCGCGCGGGCTAGGGCGGTCGGGTCCAGCACCACGTCGGCGTCGGTGAAGAGGATCAGCTCCCCGCCCGCGGCCTCCGCGCCGCGCTGCAGCGCGTGGTTCTTGCCGAGCCATCCCGGCGGAAGCTCCCGGACGTGGATGACGCGCAGCCGGCCGTCTTCGCGCGCCACCCGGTCCAGGATCTCCCCCGTGCCGTCCGTGGAGCGGTCGTCCACCACCACCACCTCCAGCCGCGGGTACGCCTGGGCCAGCACGGAGCGCAGCGCCGCTTCGATGTTGCGTGCCTCGTCGCGCGCCGCGATCACCACCGAAAGGGAGGGGGCGTCCGCGTCGTCGATCGCAGGGACGGTGCGGAGGGCGACGAGCAGCCGCTGACCGCGGCCGAGCTCGGCCGCGGCGGCCGCGAAGATCAGCAGCGTCGCCGCCGCCAGGATCAGCAGGGGATCCGGCGTCACCCCGGTGGGGCGACCGACTCGCCTCGCTCCACGCCATTGGGGGAATCCGCCGCCGGGTCCTCGGCTCGGAGCGGCAGCGAGAGCATGAAGCAGGTCTGGCTGTCGGCGCCGAACTCCGCCCACGCGCGCCCCCCGATCGCCTCGATCGTCTCGCGGACGATGGTGAGGCCGAGCCCCGTTCCTTCCTCGCCGGTGACGGTTTCCTCGTGGGCGCGGAAGAAGCGCTCGAACAGCCTTTCGCGCGCTTCCGCGGGAACGCCGAGCCCGTTGTCGCGGACCTGCACCACCACCTGCGACACCTCGTGCCCCCCGTGGCTGTCGGAGGTCAGCTTCCCCTCCACCCGTACCCAGCGCTCGGCCTTGGCCGGGTCGCGGTACTTGACGGCGTTGGACAGGTAGTTGGACAGGCACAGCTCCACCGCCGCGGCGGGGACCTCCACCTCCGGCAGGTCGTCGGAGATGCGGATCTGCACCTCGCGCGCCGCGGCGAACTCGCGAAGCTGCCGCGCGACCTCGGTCGCAGCCGAGGAGAGCAGCACGTTGCGGGGCTGCGTGGTGGCGCTGTCCAGGCGGGACAGCTCGATCAGGCTGCTGATCACCCCCTGCATCCCCTCGGTGCTGCGGGCGATGATGTCGGTGAAGCGCTCCCGCTGCTTCGCGTCGTCCGCCACCCACTCTTCCCGCAGCATCTCCGTCGCCCCCCGGATGGTGTTGATGCGGTTCTTCATCTCGTGCGACACCGCGCGGTTGAAGCTGCGGAGCTGCTCCTCCCGGTGGTGGACGCGCTCGTCGGCAAGGCGGAGGTAGTGCGAGGTGGTCACCTGCTGGATCACCGACACGGCGCGGAAGAGGCGGCGTGCGCACACCAGCAGCTCCTCCGCCGGGGGCGGCTCCTCCATGCTCGCCACCACTTCCGCGAGGAACTGGAAAGGATCCCTCCCAGGATCTCGTACTCGCGAAGGATCTGCGGCGCCTCGAACTGCTGCTGATGCCGCAGCTCGCCCAACTCCATCGCCTTCGCCACCACGGAGACGTCGGCGGTGATCTCGTCGGCGGGGTCCTCCAGGTAATCCGCTATGCCGTCGATCAGCAGGGGGACGTGGTCGAGCAGCTCGTCGGTGGGGAAGACGTCGTTCTCGTGAACGGCCATGCGTTCCGCGATGCGGTCGAGCCAGCGCTTCACCAGCGTTTCCTGGGCGGCGCGCAGCTCGTCCACCAGCTTGACGAGGTGGGTGGAAGGTTCGGTCTGCGTCATCTTGCGCGCTCCCAGTCGCGGAGGTGGCCGATCAGCCGGTCGATGCCGAGGACGTGGCGCCCCCCGGCGTCGTCGCGGAAGACGACGGCGCTCCACCCCCGCATCCCCGTGGGGCGGAAGCGCCGGCGTCCGATCCAGAGCGTCTGGCCGGAGATGGCGCGGATCAGCACCCGCTCGTAGCGCGAGCGCTCCAGCTTCGCCGGGGGGAAGAGGTGGTCCCAGGTGCAGAGCCGCCCCACGTCCTCGTAGTCGGCCGGCCGGTCCGGAAGGTCAAGCAAGGACGGGGCCCGCCCCCGCATCACCGACCCGATCAGCCGGAAGGTGAAGGGATCGGAGATGCGGCGGATGGGGTGCCAGAAGTGGCGGGTCGTCAGGCCGGCGATCTCCCGCAGGGTCAGGCTCCGTCCGTCCCGCGTCTCCCAGCGCCGCTCGTTCGGGTCCGTCCCGAAGGGGCTGATCGGGTACGAGCTGGCGTGGGCGAGCCATCCCTTGCGCGAGGTGTGGGGGATGGGCCGGAAGCCGCGGATCACCGGGACCCGCATCCGGTCCAGCATCTCCAGCTCGAACGAGGGCCAGCGCATCACCTCCCGGACGATGCCGGTGATCAGCGTCCCCGTGGCGATCATCAGCGACGCGCTGGGGGTGAAGTCGGCGGTGATCTCGATCCGGTCTCCCCGCGGCCGCACCCCGATGCCGGTGGAGCGCCGGTTCGCCGCCAGCATCATCACCGGCGCGGGGAGGATGTAGGAGAGGAGCAGCGCCAGCTTGTCCACCGTCCGATTCCGCCCCTGCCGGTGGCGGGGAAGCTCGAAGGAGATGTTGTAGTGGGCGCTGAACCCCACCAGCCTCACGGATCGGCCGGTGCGCCGCTCCCAGTCGTCCAGCCCGTCGCGCAGCTGGATGATCCCCTCCCAGAGCGACCGCCCCGCGCGCGCCGCGCACCCCCGCTCGATCTCGATCACCGGCGTCGCCACCTCGATCACCCCGGTGTCGAAGTACACCGCGCCGCCGGTGGGGAGGTGGTATGAGGTGCCGACGCGGTGCATCAGCGGGCCGCGGACAAAGGCGCGTGGATCGCCGAAGAGCTGCTCCGGGCGCGCCGGCCGGCCGTCCACGACCACCGAGAACTCCGCCTCCATCCCGATGGCGGCGAGCTGCAGCCGCTCCGTGCCCGGGGGCAGGTCGTTCTTCTTCGCGGGGCGACTCATCGCGGCTCGTCCTCCGCGTCCGTTTCCCCGGGGGTGCCGCGAGGGACGACGAGAACGTAGCCGAGGTCCAGGTGGATGTGGTCGTCGGCCTCGCCCGCGCCGTGCCCCCAGGGACGGGTCCAGATCCCGGGTGAGACGGCACAGGCGAGCGCGTTGAATCGCTCGACGGTTTCCTGCGTGTCCGGGTAGCCGTCGCCGACGCGGTACACGTTCGCCGCCGTCCCCCAGCAGTGAGGGGAGGCGCCGCGGGAAAGCGCGTGCGAGGGAGAGCGGTAGCCGCCGTTCGCGGCGACGTGTACGTAGGTGTCCACCTCTTTCCGGAAGAGCGCGAGGTGGGCGGCGAGCAGCGTCACGGCGCAGGGGACGTAGCGCGGGTAGCGGCGCAGCACCTCCACCTCCCGCACGTCCACGTCCATGAACTCCCACAGGTGGAAGTCCGGAGCGATCGCTGTTTCCAGCGCCTGATCCCACGACTCCACCTCCCAGAAGAAGCGGGGGAGTCGGCGCCCCCGTCCCTCCCCGTCGGCGAGGATCTCCCCCGGGCGCAGGGCGCGACGCAGGTTGGGATCCAGGTCGAGCCCGTCTACCACGCGGAGCCCGGCCGAGGTGCCGTTCTCACCCATCGTCGCGTCCCGCCTGCAGCTGCTCCCACACCGCCCGCGACACGTGGGCGATGGTTTCCTGGCGTCCCCCCCGCTCCGCGTCCCACTCCGACAGGACCACCAGGCCGTATGGCTTCCGGCCGGGGAGAAAGACGAGCCCCCCGTCGTGCGCCACGGTCGAGATCTCCCCGGTCTTGTGCGCGACACGCGCCTCGTCGGGGAGCCCAGCGGGGATTCCGCTGTTGAACTCCTGCGCGTGGAGGATCTCCAGCATGGCGTCGGTGTGCTCCCGGGCGAAGGCGCGCTGCTCGTGGAGCAGCCGGAAGCATCCGAGCAGCCCGAAGGCGGTGACGCGGCTGTTGATCCCCCGCTCCCAGGCGCGCTCGTCCTCCACCCCGCGCAGCAGCTCGACGCCCTCCAACCCAAGCTCCCGCAGCGTCTGCTGCGCCGCTTCCAGCCCCACCACCTCGAGGAGCAGGTTGGTGGCCAGGTTGCTGCTGGTTGCGATCATGTGGAGCGCCAGCTCCTCCACCCGCATGGTGCGTCCCAGCTGACGGTGCACCGCGGAGTTGGCGTCGCGCGAGGTGCCGACGCGAAAGGGCTCCCCGTCCGCCACGCTGAGGAAGCGGTTGCGGACGTGGACGCGGGAAAAGGGCTCCAGCCGCCCTTCGCGGATGGCGGCGAAGACGGCGAGCAGCACGGGCACCTTGATGGTGCTCGCCGCGTGGAACCATCGCTCCGCGTGGAGGCTCCAGGCCCAGCCGGTCTCGTAGTCGTGCACCGCGACGGCGAGCGATTTCGCGCCCGCGTCGCGTCCGATCTCCCTGATTTGTCGCAGCAGGCTGATTCCCGCCGATGAAGCCATGTGGGGTCCTATAGGCGTGTGCGTCGCCGCCCGGGAGGGGGTGGTGGACGCCCGCGCCCATGCAGGATCGGCGCCAGCGGTGCCGCCGCGTCTACGTCATCCTCGGCCGCTCGTCTACGTCCTTCGACGGATGGGGCGCACACCCCGGCGGATGCACCTTTCCCGTCGAGCGGGCATGGCTCGCCTTGTTCCCCTCGCCTCCGGAGGTGCCGATGCGCTCCGTTCGTGTTCGCTTCGCTTTTGGATTCATCCTGCTGCTCGCCGCGGTGGGCTGTTCGGATGGACCCGGTCCGCAGGACCAGCTCACCGCCCTTCCTTCCTCTCCCCTCGGCAACTACCAGATCATCGAGGACGGGAGCTACGGCGGCTACTCCCGCGACGTCAGGTTCATCTCGTACGACGGCTATGCGGAGATGGACGGGCTCGACGTCACGCTGGAGCAGCAGTACACGGAGAGTCACCAGTGGCACGGTCCCGAGCGGGATGGTACGCTCGTCTTTCCAAACGCGAACCACATCTTCGGGCCCGCGAATCCCGACCCGTTCGACGTCGCGCGGGTCCACACCGCACCGGACGGCTCCACGTCCGCCTACGACCGGCCCGGCGCCCCGCTGGACATCGTGACCGCGAAGTTCAGGGTATACCACGCCCCTGGCGGACAAAGCCACCACGTATGACGCGGCTGCTGCTCCCTCACACGCTGCCGAGCTTCCGCTCTCGCGAGGCCACGGCCCTACCGCCCGAGCCCGTCGCCGTGGCGAGGATCGGCGACGATCCGGACCGCCTACGCGAGCGCGTCACGGAAATCTTGCATTGCTGCAGGACGGCCATTCCGCCTCCCTCTACGCGACGGTCGTCAAACTCCTCCCCGATCCGGTCCTCGACGCCATCATGCCGGGGGCCACTTTCCATGCGATCGAGCCAGCGTCCCGCCCTTGACGTGTGGCAGATTGCGTCCGACATTGGCAATGTGCCTTTCACCGGAGGATCCACCATGAGCATGACACAGACCATCGATTCGTTGGGACTGCAGGAGGAGGTGCGCTCCGAACTCGAGTTCGTGCGGCTGGTCGAGGAAGGGCTGCCACTCGCGACGGTCGACGAGCTGAAGCGGCTCGGCGGTCTGACGGACACCGAGCTCGCACGGATCATCCCGCGCCGCACGCTCGCACACGCGCGGAAACAGCGGCATCTCTCGCCCGAACAGTCTGACCGCGTCGCCCTCGCCGCTGGCGCCTTTACGCTCGCGCATGCGACCTTTCTCGACCGCAAGAAGGCGAATGACTGGATGCGCCAGCCCAATGGCGCGATCGATGGTCAGACGCCGCTCTCGCTGCTCCGCACCGGCAGCGGCGCGGAGCTGGTCGGCAACGTACTCGGACGGATTGCCTACGGCGTGTACGACTGATGCTCGCGGTCCGGCTCGCGCCGGCGCGTCACCCGCCATTCGACGGCGAGGGCGCGCGACTCTTCGGGGGACGCTGGAACTCGGCCGGCGTCCCTCTCGTGTATCTGTCGGAGCACCTGTCGCTCGCGGTGCTCGAGTCACTGGTCTACCAGGACCGCCTCCACCTGCCCGATGACTTGGTCGCCCACACGGTCAAGATTCCCGACGCACCCGTCGAGCACCCAGCGGAGATGCCGCCGGCCTGGTTCGCGGATCCATTGCGGCGGCAGACCCGTCGCTTCGGCAGTACGTGGGCGAGGGAGTTGCGCAGCCTGGCGCTCCGGGTGCCATCCGCGGTGATTCCCTCGGAATTCAACCTGTTGCTGAACCCCCGGCACGCAGACATCGAGCAGATCGAGCGCGTCGACGAACAGCCGTTCGTATTCGATCCGCGTCTACGCCGGGGCTGATCTCTGCTGCCACTGCGGGGAGTGCGCAACGGCGGCACCAAGGGCGGACGGCTGCTCCCGGGCTTCGCCGCTCAGCTCGAGCGACCCGGCCAGGCGGAACACGCAAGGCCGGAACCCCACACCCTGCACCACGCCTTCGACACGGATGCGTAGTCGCCGCCTTGGTGCTTTCGTGAAACTGGCCTCCATCCGGAATTACTCGCCCCGCTCCTTCGTAAGGTGCGGCGCCCCGCTGATGTGCCCCGCGTACCCGTCCAGATTCCCGCGCACCACAAACCCGTGTTCGGCGATCTCGTACTCGCGGTACTCCTTGCTGTGCTGACTCCCCCGCATCTTCACCACCGCCACCACCCTCTTGAGATGTCTGTCGACCTCCACGTAGCGGAGCGAAATGAGATCATCTGCCAGGAAGGAGATGACGTTGGGGGTGAAGCGAAGCTCGTCCTGGTCCTGCGTGATCTCCATGGTGGTGAGCACGGTGATCCCGACGCCGGTAAGCGCTCCCACCAGCCGGTAGAGCGACTCGCGGAAATCCGCCCGGAAGGTGGGGGCGAGGGCGAGTTCGAAGCCGGACATCGAATCGATGACCACCCGCTTGGCGCCCACCCGCTTCACCGCCTCCCGGATCTCGTGCAGGGTCTCATCGGGCGATAGGTCCAGCGGACGCAGATACATGGCCTCCAGCGTTCCCTCGTCGATCATCTTCCGCAGGGGGAAGCCGAGACCCTGCGCGCGGTGGATGTACTCCTTGGGGTGCTCCTCGAAGACGACGAGCACCCCCGGCTCGCCCTGCTTCCCTCCTTCGGCGATGAACTGCGTGGCGAGCACCGACTTGCCCGAGCCCGATGGCCCTGCGACCAGGACCGAATCGCCGGAGGGGATGCCGCCGCCCATCATCTCGTCGAGGCCCGCGACTCCGGTGGCGGCCCGGCCGCTCGGCGTCTGCCGCTCCTCCTCGCTCACCGCCAGGGAGAGCCGCGGAAAGACCTGCAACCCGCCGTCCGTGATGCGGAAGGTGTGCAGCCCCGGCATCTGCGCCTGCCCCCGCACCTTGACCACCTGCATCTTGCGAACGATGGAGTTGCTATCCAACGCCTGGGAGAGCCAGAGGATGCTGTCGGCGATGGT
>JALZKG010000104.1 GCA_030859365.1 Gemmatimonadota bacterium | reverse complement strand
GGCGTGGGACGGACACTGCTGACGCACCTGGCGGGGATCGCCCGGGCGCGGGGGTGCGGCCGGATGGGGTGGGCGGTGCTGGACTGGAACCGGGACGCGATCCGCTTCTACCGGGGACTCGGCGCCCACCCGCTGGACGGGTGGACGACCTTTCGGCTCACCGGCGACGCCCTCGATCGCCTGGCCGGAGAGGACGGCGATTCGGACCGGTGAGCGAAGGGATGAGGTGGGGCGTCAACCCACCGGCTGCTCGGCGCTCTTCTGTGCGTACACCTGCTGCACCAGCCAATCCTTGCCGGCCACGAGCGAATCGCAGGCGCGGATGTCCCGCTTCGCGAAGAGGCGCACCGCCTCCAGAACCATCCGGTACACCGGGGACATCCCCACTACCGCCGACGCAAGCACGTACGGCTTGTTGTGGGCGGCCAAGTCCTTGAGCGCCTGGGTCACTTCGGCGTGGGACTTGGCGTTCTGTACGTGGGTGAGCGCCAGCACCGAGCCCTTGGGCTCCTGGACGATCAGCACCTTCGCTTGCTCGATGGTGGAGAGGATCTCGTCGGTTTCCTGCAACTCCGAGAAGTCGAGGAAGAGGATCCGCTGACCGCGGTGGGTGATAAAGCGTGCACGTTCCATGACCGCTCCTCCGAAGCGAAGGGGGAGGCCCGTTCCCGGGCCGGGGGACCGCTGAATGCAAAGATGCAGCAAACTTCGGTCCGGCAGTCCCGTTTGGCGGGGGCTTGCGCTTCCGGAGCGGAGGATGTCACTTGCTGGAGAGGACCCGTGTCGCAGCAGCAGACCCCCCCTTCCAGGCCCCCATTGAGAAAAAAGGCCCGCACCTCCCTGTTGTCCGTGGCCGTCGGCCTGTTCCTGGTGGTCCTCCTGGTCCCCGCCGCGATCGGCATGGCGGCCGACTGGCTCTGGTTCAGCGAGATCGGCTTCGAGCGCGTCTTCCTGACGGAGATCCTGGCGAAGCTCGGCGTCTTCCTTGTCGTGGCGACGCTCGCGTTCGCACTTCTGTACCTGAATCTGCGCATCGCCCAGCGCGGGGTGGTCCCCCACCCGATCATGGTCGATCTGGGCGAGGAGACGCCGCCGCTGAACGTCACGGACGCGGTGCGCCGCTTTGCCCTTCCCGGCTCGCTGCTCCTCGCCGTGCTGATCGGGCTCGGCGCGACCTCGGCCTGGATGCCGCTCCTCCAGTGGGTTCACCGGGTCCCCTTCGGCACTCCGGATCCGGTGTTCGGGCTGGACGTCGGCTTCTACGTCTTCACCCTTCCGGTGCTCGCCTTCGCGCTCGGACTCGTGTTTTCGCTGCTGGTGCTGGCGCTGCTGCTCGTGGTGGCGCTGTACTGGCTCCGCAGGGACATCATCGTCGCGTCGCCGCACGTCCGGGTGGAGCCGTCGGCGGGTGTCCACTTGGGGGTGCTGGTCGCCGCCCTCTTCGCCACCCTGGCGCTCCAAATATGGGCTCTGCGCGTCCCGGGACTGCTCCAGTCCACCACCGGGCCGCTGGTGGGAGCGAGCTACACCGACCTTCACGCGCGCCTCCCCGCGCTGTACGCCAGCGCCGTCGCCGCTCTGCTCGCGGGTGGCTTCGTGCTGTGGGGCGCGATGCGGCAGCAGTTGATCCGGCACGTGGGCGTCGCCGTCGCCGGGTACGTGGCGGTCTCGCTGCTCGCCCGGGGGGCGTATCCCGGAGCGGTGCAGCGCTTCGTGGTGGAGCCCACCGAGCTGACGCGCGAGGCGCCGCATCTGCGCCACCACATCGCGGCGACGCGGCGGGCATGGGGGCTGGACAACGTACAGGTGCGGGAGCTTTCCGGAGACGCGACGCTGGCGCCGGGAGCGCTCGAGGCGAACGCGGCCACCATCGAGAACGTGCGGCTGTGGGAGCGCGCACCCCTGCTGCAAACCCTTGGGCAGTTGCAGGAGATCCGCACCTACTACGACTTCGTGTCGCTGGACGACGACCGCTACCGGATCGGTGGCCGCCTGAGGCAGGTGCTGCTCAGCCCGCGCGAGTTGAACTCGGCGTCGCTGCCGCAGCGCAACTTCATCAACGAGCATCTGATCTATACCCACGGAATGGGGGTGGCGCTCGCCCCGGTCAACCAGGTCACGGCGGAAGGTCTGCCGGTGCTCTTCGTGCGGGATCTGCCGCCGCGCTCGGACATATCGATCCAGGTCACCCGGCCGCAGATCTACTACGGCGAGCTGACCAACAGCCATGCCATCGTGGGGACGCGGCAGCCGGAGTTCGACTACCCGTCCGGAGAGGCCGCCGTGACCACGCGGTACGCCGGCCGGGGCGGGGTCCCGATGAACTCCCTGCTGCGCCGTGCCCTGATGGCGGTGCGCTTCGGCTCCATCAACATCCTGTTCTCCGGCGACCTCACCCCGGAGAGCCGCATTCTCTTCCACCGCAACGTGGCCGAGCGCGCGCAGAAGGCGCTCCCCTTTCTCCGGTGGGACGGGGACCCGTACCTGGTGGTCACCGAGGCCGGGGAAATGAAGTGGATCCTGGACGCGTACACGCACAGCTCCCGCTATCCATACGCGCAGCGTCTTTCCGACGGCACCTCGTACATGCGCAACAGCGTCAAGGTGGTGATCGACGCGTACGATGGGGACGTGCAGGCCTTTGTCGCCGATCCCGCGGACCCGCTGGTCCGCACCCACGCGAGGGTGTTTTCGGGGATCCTGCGCCCCCTGGACGAGATGCCGGCCGACCTGCGCGCCCACATTCGCTATCCCAAGGACCTGTACCGCATCCAGACGGCGCTGTACACCGTGTTCCATCTGGGGGAGGCGGAAACCTTCTACAACCGGGAAGACCAGTGGCAGACGCCGGTGATGAACGAGACGGACCGCTCGGACACCTTTCTGCGCCACATGGTCATGCGGCTGCCCGATGAGGCACAGGAGGAGTACATCCTGATGACGCCCTTCACCCCCCGTCAGAAGGACAACCTGGCCGCCTGGATGGTCGCGCGGAACGACGGTGACCGGTACGGCGAGCTGGTGGTGTACCGCTTTCCGCGGCAGAGCCTGGTGTTCGGTCCGCGGCAGATCGACAACCGCATCAACCAGGACACCGATATCGCCCAGCAGCTTTCCCTTTGGGACCAGCGCGGCTCGGAGGTGATCCGGGGCGAGCTGCTGGTGATCCCGCTGGACGAGTCGCTGATCTACGTGCAGCCCATCTACCTCCGTGCGCAGGGAGGTCGCATCCCGGAGCTGAAGCGGGTCGTGGCGGCGTACCAGAACCAGGTCGTGTGGGGCGAAACGCTGGAAGAGGCGCTGCAGCAGCTCTTCGTGTCCGGCGCCGCCGCCGCGCCGGCCCTTGAGGCGGGGGTGGAGCCTCCCGCCGTCGCCGCGCAACCC
>JALZKG010000101.1 GCA_030859365.1 Gemmatimonadota bacterium | reverse complement strand
AAAAAGCGGGGCGGCTTCGGCCGCCCCGCTTTTTTGTTCCCCGCATTGCCGCTTTGCCGCGGCGGGATATGTTGCCTTTCAAGCGTGCTTTCTTCCCGTCGGCTCCAGAGACACCCCCGTTCCTCATGAAACCCCCCATCATCGCATCACCGGCGGCACGGGATCGGGCAGTACCATCGTCGCGCGCAGGATCTACGAGTCGCTGCACCTGGATGCGGCCGTCTTCCTCGATCAGGATTCCGGTTGCCGGGATCTCGGCTACCCTCCACTCGGCGATTGGAAGCGGAACAAGGCCGCGGGGATCGACGTGATCGTCGCTTGGGTGCGGGGGAACGGCTCGCGGGGGTCGCGGAAGGGCCGGGGAGGACGGCTGCCCGTCAGACGCTCCCTCCCATGGAGAGGGAGGCGATCTCACGTCGAACCTGCTCCACGAGCGCCAGCTTCTCGTCGCGATGGAGGAAGGAGCTGTCGAACCCCATCAGCGACAGCTCGATCAACTCCTCCCAGGTGAAGCCCAGGTGCTGGTGTGCGCGCCAGAACTCGTCGGTCACCGTCGTCGCACTCATCAGCCGGTTGTCGGTGTTCAGGCTGAGAATCAATCCGGCGTCGTAGTAGCGCCGTAGCGGGTGCTCGGTGAAGCTCGCAACCGCTTGAGTCTGGACATTGGAAGTCAAACAGATTTCTATGGGTACGCGAAAATCATTCACGTACCGCATCAGGTCCGGATCCTCGTACAGTCGAGTCCCGTGGCCGATGCGGTGGGCCCCGCAGTAGTGAAGGGCCTGGTGGATCGACTCCGCTCCGTACGCTTCGCCCGCGTGGATGGTTGCCGCCATGTTCTTGTTGATGACGGTGAAAAAGGCGTCCCTGTGCTTCTTCGCGGGGTAGTTGTACTCCGCCCCCGCGAGGTCGAACGCCACCACGCCCCGCCCCTTGTAGGCTACGGTCAGGTCCGCCAGGTCCCGTGAAGTCGCCGGGTCCATGTTGCGGATTCCGCATATGATGATGGCCGTGCGGATCCCGAAGTCCTTCTCCGCGCGCTTCAGGCCGCGCAGCGGAGCGTCGACGGCCTCGGTAAGCGGAAGCCCCCCCTGGATGTTGAGGATGGGTGAGTAGCGGATCTCCGCGTAGCGCACGTTCTCTCCGGCGAGGTCCTCCGCCAGCTCGTACGCGATCCGCTCCATCGCATCCGCCGTCTGCATGACGGAGAGCGTGATCTCGAAGCGCGCGAGGTAGTCGACCAGGTTACGGGCGTCTCGAACGTGCATGTACTCCCGCAGCGACTCCGGATCCCCGGCGGGCATCGGCTTCCGCTGCACGTCCGCGAGCTCCAGCATGGTTTCCGGCCGCAGCGAGCCGTCGAGGTGAACGTGCAGCTCCGGCTTTGGAAGCCGGTGCAGGAGCTCGCGGGTGACGGTCACCGAGCCAGCCATAAATCTCCGGAAAGAAGAGGGATCAAATCAGGATGCCGACGACGCAGGCGGTCATGAAGGCGGCCAGCGTTCCGCCGATCATCGCCCGGAGCCCCATGCGGCTCAGGTCGCCACGGCGCTCCGGAGCGAGGCCGCCGATGCCGCCGATCTGGATGGCGATGCTGCTGAAGTTGGCGAAGCCGCACAGCGCGTAGGTGGCGATCACCACCGCGCGGGCGCTGAGGTCCTCGCCCCCCTGCAGCATGTTCGCCAGGTGCAGGTACGCCACGAACTCATTCAGTGCGATCTTTTCCCCCAACAGCACGCCCACCTGCTGTGCATCCTGCCAGGGGGTGCCCATCAACCAGGCCACGGGGGCGCCGAGCCAGCCCAGGATGGTCTGGATGGTCAGCTCCAGGCCAAAGAGTCCGGCGGCCCAGCCGACCAGGCCGTTGAGCAGCGCGAGAAGAGCGATGAACGCGAGGAGCATGGCACCGACGTTGAGCGCCAGTCCGAGCCCCTCGCTCGCCCCCCGCGCCGCCGCGTCGATGGCGTTGGCGTCGGTGTTCTCCAGTTCGATCCGGATCTTGCCCTTGGTGACGGACTCCTCCGTTTCCGGATGCATGATCTTGGAGATGGCGAGCGCGGCGGGCGCTGACATCACCGACGCGGCGATCAGGTGCCCCGCGATGTCCGGAAAGAACGCGACGAGCATGCCCACGTACGCCGCCAACACTCCGCCGGCCACCGTCGCGAAGCCGCCGGTCATCACCGCGTGCAACTCGCTGTTGGTCATCGTGCGGACAAACGGCTTCACGAGCAACGGTGCTTCCGTCTGCCCGACGAAGATGTTCCCCGCCGCGCTCAGGCTTTCCGCACCGGAGGTGCCCATGGTGCGGAGCATCAGCCAGGCGAATGCCTTGACGAAGATCTGCATGATGCCCAGGTAGTACAGCAGGGTCATCAGGCTCGAAAAGAAGATGATGGTGGGGAGCACGCTGAAGGCGAAGAGCGCCCCGGTGTTCGCCCAGCTCTCGGCCGCCGCCACACTGCCGAAGGGCCCGTCGGACGGACCTACCGGCACGTTGGGACGGATCAGATTGCCGAAGAGAAAGCTGGCTCCCTCGTTGGTGTAGCCGAGCAGTGCCACGAAGACGTCGTTCAACCACTCGAAGAAGGCTCGTCCCGGAGCGGTGAGGAGGATCAGCGCCGCGAAGGCGAGCTGCAGCCCCAGCCCCCAAATGACGACACGCCACTGCACGGCCCGTCGGTTCACACTCAGGAGCCACGCGACGCCGACGAATACCAGCAGACCGAGCAGGCTGGTCGCCTTCTCCGTCGGGGTGCCGCCGCGTGCCTCGTTTCGCGCCAGACGTGCCCTCTGCGCCGCCGTCACCGCCCCCCCGGGCTGCAGTCCAGGCTGAGCCGGTTCCAGCACGCCGCTCGCAGGGTCCCGGGCCGGGGCTTCCGCCAGCGGGTTCGGAGACGTGCCGGTCGCGGTGTCGGTGGGGACCGCGGGGGGGGACTCCTGCGCGTGCGAGGTCCACCCTGCCGCGAGGAGAAGCCCGGCGGCGAGCCACAGCGGGAGCACCCGCTTGAGCCGTGTCTTGCTGAAGGCCATCGCGTGCGCTCGGCGGAGCGGGTGAGTGACGGTCCGCCGCCGGGTTGGTGAGGCCCGGTGGAACCGGCGAAGCAGGAGAGCGGAAGGAAGCTATTCTACGGCTACCACTCCAGTCCCGCTACCTCCTCCCGCGGCAGCTTGATCC
>JALZKG010000091.1 GCA_030859365.1 Gemmatimonadota bacterium | reverse complement strand
GCGCAGGGTCGCGAGGCCGCCGAGCGCCTCGGCGCGCTCCAGCTCCAACCCCCACTCCACCGCCAGCGCGAGGTCGCGCGCCAGCTCCCGGTCCGCGAATTCCAGGTTCCCCTCCAGCCGTGCCAAGACCGCGCGTAGCCGGTGCACGATGGCCTTCGTCTCGTGATCCTCGGTGTCGCGCGCCATCCGCTCGGCGCGGTCCAGGCCTTCACGCGCCTGCGCAGTCTGGCCGAGGTGAATCAGCGGCTCGACGCGATTGGCGTGGAGCCGCGCGATCATCTGCTTGTGGCCGAATCGCTCGGCCAGCTCGAGTCCCTGGTCGAAGTGGAGCGTCGCTTCAAGCCACTCCTGCAGATCGGTGCACACCATGCCGAGATTGTTGTACGCCATCGCGGCGGTGGCGCGGTTCCCGGATCGGATGGTAGACGCGATCCCCTCCAGGTACAGCGCACGTGCCTCGTGCAGATCACCCCGGATGTTCGCGAGGACGCCGAGGTTCTGCGATACGAAGCCGATGAGCTCGTCGTTGCCAACGTCCCGCGCAATTTTCAGGGCGGTTTCGTAGAGCTCGCGGGCGTGCGCCAGGTCGTTTCGAGTATGGTGAACGGTCGCGAGCATGTTTACGGCTCGGGCGAGCATGGTGTCCAGCCCCCGCACCTCCGCGACGTGCCAGCACAGCTGCGTCAGCTCCTCCGCTTCTTCGTGCCGGCCCTGGAACCAGCGCATCCGTGCAGCCCCGTATACCGCGGTGGCGAGCGAGGTTTGATCCCGATGCTCCCGCACCCGGTCTGCCACGGAAAGGTACAGAGCGGCGGCCGGCGCCCACTGCGCTGCCCCTGCATGGACGTCGGCCTGTTCCAGAATCGTTGTGGGTGACCGTGCATCCGATGGGTACATTGCAGCGTCCGCTCGTTCCGTCAGTTGGCGATCAGGTATCCGCTGAAACGGTCCACGGTCGCGGTGACCGTCATACGCTGCTCGTCGTCGGTCGCACCGACATCTTCAAGCGAGCCGTCGTCCCGCACGCGGGCGATGGTATACCGGCCCGCTCCCTTCGGCTTGGGGCAGCCGTGGTAGCTGAGAACTAGGGTGACGGGCTTGCTGAAGTGCACCTCCTGCTTTCCCTGCGCCCCCACCTCCACGCCGATCCGGCCAGGCGGCATCGCGATCATCTCGAAATCCTCATCCTGATTCAACGCCCCGTCAGGAATGTCGACGCTGTTGCGGCCCACCCGAAGGTTCAGCCGGCGCCTTCCCCCGCGTCCCTGGGTCGGCGGCCCCCCGCTGGGGTGATCGCATTCGACCGGTCGCAACTCCCGTCCCCCACCCCCTGAGCTGTGTTGCTCCATGATTTCTCCACCGCTGAAGAAGGTGCGCTCGCTACGCCTCGGCGAACGCTGCTTCGGGCTCCGTGCGGGCGTGCACGGAGCCCGGCAACCGCAGCACAAAGGTGGACCCCAATCCCACCTCACTCTGCACGTACAACTCCCCGCCGAGGAGATGCGCCAGACGGCGGGAGATGGGAAGCCCAAGCCCGGTACCCCTGTGAGCGTCCGCTCCGGTGGCCTGCTCGAAGTCCGCGAAGATCCGCTCCAGGTTTTCCGGCGCGATCCCGCTCCCCGTGTCGGCGACGCGGATCTCCAGCCATGGACCCTCCGGCGCCGAGCAGAAACCGCCGGAGTCCGGCTCGTTCTCCGGCTGCCGCGTGCTCAGCGTTACCTCGCCCGCATCGGTGAACTTGACCGCGTTGGAGAGCAGGTTGAGCAGGATCTGACGCAGCCGGTGCGCATCGGTGCGGATCCGTGGCAGCTCGTCCGGGGGAGGGACGGCTACCCGGATCCCCCTGGAATCGGCGAGCGGCTGGATTGTGGCGAGCACCTCCTGGACGACGTCGGCCATCGAGCAGGGGCCGATCGCTACTTCCATCTTTCCGGCGGCGAGCTTGGATAGATCCAGAATGTCGTTGACCAGCACGAGCAGCTTCTGCGCGGAGCGCTCCGCGTTGCCGAGGTAGCGCACCAGCGGCTCCGGAAGCTGTCCCGCCCCGGCCTTGGTCATCAGCGAGTGGTAGCCGATCACCGCACCCAGCGGGGTGCGCAGCTCGTGGTTGATGAAGGCGAAGAAGCGTTGCTTCGTCTCGGATGCACGCTGCAGCTCCTCCAGCGCTGCCTGCAGCGCGGCCGACTGGGCGGCGACGGTCTGGTGCAGCCGCGCATTGCTGATCGCGACGGCAGCGTGCCCGGCGAGGGTGAGCGCAAGGCGGGTGTCGCGCGGTGTCGGGGTGTATGGTCGCCGGTAGCCGACGACGAGCGCGCCAAAGGTTTCCCCGAAGAGGGACAGCGGGACGCCGAGGCCGCAACGCATCCCCTGCGCCGCGTGAAAGGGGAGATCCTCCAGGGGGAGGGCGGCGTTCTCGCACCCCGCGGTGAGGATGGTGCGGGCCTCCATCACCCGCTCGGCGAAGAAGTCGCCTTCGCGGGCCTCCGAGCTGTCACGCAGCCCTACCGAGGTGGCCTGGTTCAGGTAGCCGTCGGCTTCGGTGTGGACCACCACGTAGTGCGCGCCGAGCAGGGTGCGGGTGAAGCGCGCCACGAGGGGAAAGACCTCCTCCGGGTCCAGCGTCCGGTTGGCGGCGAGCCCCAGGGTGTGGAGCGCCTCGCTTTCCTCCACGCGCTGACGCAGATCGTCGCATTCGGCCTGCGCCGCCCGCTGCCGCAGGGAGCGCTTCGCCACGTGGGCGAATGCCTGCCCGAGCCGGTTCCAATCGTCCAGATCCTCGCCCAACCTGGATCCGTCCACCGAGAATGCGCCGTCCAGCTCCTCCCCGAAGCTCCCTCGCTCGGCGACGAATCCCACCGCTCCGCACCCTTCCGAGCGGGGGCCCGAGGGAAGGAGAAGGATGTCGGCCGCGGGGAAACGGGCGAAGTCCGCGGGGAACTCCGAGCCGAGGGGGAACACCTCCGCGCGCAACGAGTGGAGCAGCGCTTCGCGCAGCTCCGCGGAAGGTTGGATCGCCGTCGGCCAGGAGGCGATGACCTCCGCTTCTTCCGCGCCGATCCAGAAAGCGGCGCGGAGGGGAAGCGTTTCGGCGATCCGGGCGGCTGCCGCGTGCAGCGCCGCGGCGGGCTCGCCGGCCTCGTACACGTCCAGAAGGGCGGAAGCGTGCATGTCGCTGCTCCTCTCGGTGCTGTGCGGGACCGAAACGCGCCGCACGGACCGCGCCAGCGGCGGTGCGATCCGCGACTCCGCCTGACTGGCAGTGTCACAGGCGATCCAAGTGATTGGAACGACGGGATTTGCGTTCCAGAAGCCCGACGGACTGGGTGCGCGGCGGGAGGGGGATCCGCATGGGTCCAGGTGGCCCGATGAGGCACGGGCGCCCCACTTCCACGTCCCACCTCTAACACAAACGGGGCCGCTCCGAAGAGCGACCCCGTTTTCCAATCCACCCGCTACGGGGGTCAGCCGGCGGCGGTGACCGCGTAGTTCACCGTCGCCTTCTGACCGGAGGCCCGGCTACCGAACGAACTACTTGCGCCGGCTGGTGAGCACCGGGGTCATCCGGATTCCGGTCGGCCCGGCAGCCTGAATTCCCTGTACCGACGCGGAGCCGTCGAACACCACCGTTACTGCGGCGGCGCTGTCCTCGGTCACAGTGAATCCGGCGGTGGGGATCTTGATTCCCGTCTGTGCTCCGCTGGATACGGTGAGCGGATGCGCCTTGTTCTTGGCGTAGGTGAAGCCCCCGACGGTCACGTCCTCCTTCAGGGTAATCGTCGCCTCGGAGTAGCGCAGCCGCAGGTTGCCGTAGCTGCCGGCGGGTAGATCGCCACGGGCGAGCTGAATGCCAATTTCCGCCGCGGCCGGCAGCGCGAGCAGGTTCACGGCGCCCGAGGTGGAAACGTCCAGCGAAACCCACTTGTTTTCGTTGGCGGTGTCGCCATTCGCGGGGAGGGCCTGCACCTGGGTGATCGTCACGTTAATCGAGCTGACCGCGCTGAGCGACACGTTGCCTCCCATCTGGGCGGACGCGCTCGCCAGGAACATGGAGGGCAGAAGGTTCTGCGAGCTTCCGCTGCTCCCCTGCGCGAGAAAGACCTGCGTCTGGCCACCGGAGTTGGGTCCGGTGCCGATGTCGCACGCGGCGAGCGGGAGTGCCAGTGTCGCGCCGAGCGCGACGGTGAAGAGCTTGCGTGCCGGGGACTGGTTTGCTGCCATGATGCCTCCAACGGGGAGATGGGGTTTGGCTCCCGCAAGCGATGCTTGCGCCTTCGGCAGCCGGACGATCTCCGCGGGGGAGACTCCTGGCTTTGCGGCCCCGCCTCGCGGCGGGTGTGCCCTTGTCGGGAGCAGGGATGGGCGCGGTCGCGCCCTTCGAACAGGATGACGATCCGGCGCGTAGGAAGGTCACACAGGGTGGAGCGCAGAGTGCTAGGCGCTCCACTCGTCTTCGTCCCCTTCGGCCATGCGGCGGTAGCTTTCGAAGCGGCCGGGGTCCACGGCGCCCTCCGCAACGGCGTCGCGTACCGCGCAGGCGGGCTCGTGGGTGTGGGAGCAGCCGGTGCCGAAGCGGCAGCGCCCCAGATGGGGGCGGAACTCGGGGAAGAGCTGGTCCAGCTCCTGGGGGTCCACCCCCCACAGACCGAGCTCGCGCAACCCGGGGGTGTCCGCCACGTAGCCGCCGCACTCCAAGGGGATCAACTGCGCGTTGACCGTGGTATGCCGCCCCTTGTTCACCGCGTCGCTCACCGACGCGACGCGGAGCGCCAGCCCCGGCTGGACGGCGTTGAGCAGGCTGGACTTGCCGACGCCTGAGGGACCGGTGAGCACCGACACCCGCCCGCAGATGGCACCCTTCAGGTCGTCCACTCCCTCCCCGCGCGCGGCCGCGGTGCGGAGGACGGGGTAGCCGGCATCGCGATACGGCGCAAAGAGCTCGCGGGCTTCCGCTTCACCCACCAGGTCCGCCTTGTTGGTCACGATCAGGACGTCGAGTCCGCTGGACTCGGCGAGCACCAGAAAGCGGTCGAGCATCCGCAGGTGGGGGGCCGGGCGGGCGAGGGCGAAGACGATCACCACCTGGTCCACGTTGGCGACGATGGTCTTGGAGCGCGGCGCCTTTCCCGGCGCGCGGCGGACCAGCGCCGAGCGGCGCGGGTGCACCTCCTCCACCGTCCAATCCCCGGCGGGGCCGGAGCGCTCCACCTCCACGCGGTCGCCGACCACGATTCGCTGCTCCGCACCACG
>JALZKG010000079.1 GCA_030859365.1 Gemmatimonadota bacterium | reverse complement strand
AGGTTCACCGTCCGCGTCCGCAGCGCGAAGGCCATCTGGACGTCGCCCTCGCCATCCAGCTCATCGTGCTCGTAGTCGTGCGTCGCGGCGTCCAGCCGCAGGGAGGGAAAGAGGCGGGAGCGGAGATCGACTTCGGCGCGTCCCGAGCCCTCGAAGCGGCGCCCGCGCAGGCTCACCGGGTCGCTCCCCGGGGGAAGCGGCAGCCCGTACGCGAAGTCGTACGCCTTCGCCGTTCCTCCGCCGTTCACCCGCTCGCCGACGTACCCGAGCCCCAGCGCGCCGTCCCTGCTCCGTGCCTGGGTGTTGTCCAGGCGGTTGCCGAGAAGGGGATCGTCGCCAATCCGCACCTCCCCCGTGCTCCGCCCTCCGGCGCGCAGCGTCAGCGCCCAGCGCTCCCCGAGCGGGGCGCTCAGCCGCAGGGTGCCGCCCCCTCCGGGAAAGGCCGACTCGGTCTGCGCCGCCGCCATCCCCGCGATACGCGACGGGATGTGGCTGGGGATGTCGTTGGTGATCACGTTGACCACCCCGCCGAGCGCGTTGTTGCCGTAGAGCAGGGTGGCGGGCCCCCGGACCACCTCGATCCGTTGCGCGGCCAGCGGATCGATGGTTACCGCGTGATCGTCAGCGGAGCCGGCGAGGTCGGCGGTCCGCACCCCATCCTGAAGGATCAGGATGCGGTCGCCGGTGAGGCCGCGGATCACCGGGACCGCGGCGGCCGGACCGTTGTAACGCACGGCGATCCCCGGCTGCGACGCGAGCGTCTGTGCGACGGTGCCCGACATCTCTCGCTCCAGCGCCTTTCCACCGAGCTGCGTGGTGGCCTGCGTCACCACCGCGGGGTTCTGCGCGGCGACCGACGCGGCGACCGCGATCCCCGGAAGGGCGAATGGACTGGTGGCGAGGGTGATCTCCACCTCCATCGTGCGCCCCGTCCCGGGGAGGCGGATGGAGCGGACGGCGGGGGCGTATCCGAGGAGCCCCGCCTGGAGGCGGTACTCCCCGGAAGGCAGGGCTCCGAAGGTGAACCGCCCGTCGGACCCGGTCACGGTCCGCCGCCCGCCCGGAGACACGACGACTTCGACGCCGGGAAGAGGGGACCGGGCATCGTCCCGTACCACTCCGGAGAGCGGGGACGCACCTCCGGTCTCCTGGGCCGCGGCCATGGTGGAAGCGGGCAGGAGGGTGAACAGGATGAGGACGGCAAGGATCTTGGAGTTCACGGAACATCTCCGCTTTTGGTGAGCAAAGGATGATATTTCACACAATCTAAATTCCAGATTAGAGGAAGTAAATACCCTGCCACAAAATAAAACCCCCGTGGGGTCGGATGCCCTCCGGGGTGGAAACCCAACCAGCTACCGATTCAGAAGAGCGTGACGCCGAGTAGCCACTGGTTGCGCTCCAGCGAGCCGTCCTGGTCGCCGAAGGCAGACAGACTGACGCGGCGGTACTGGGCATCCAGGCCGACCTGCGGCATCAGCCGAACCCGCAGTCCGGCCTGATACCCGAGCTGGCTGCGGCTGCGGTCGCGGAGCGAAAGGCGGGTTCCATCCTCCAGCGTCCCCCGGTCCACCCGTCCCAGTCCCCCGTGTACCCCCACGTACGGGGACACTGGAAGCAGGGGAACGCCCAGAAAGTAGAGGGCTTCGGCGACGACGAAGACGCTGCTCGCTTCGGTTTCGAACTCCCGGGGTTCCCCCACCGTGTACCCGGAGATCCCGATGCCCAGGCCGCCGGGGAGGACCATCTCCGCCCCGACGCTGAAGCCGTCGGCGGACGGGATCCGGTCGGCGCCCCGGAGGGCGGAGGCGTTGTACAGGTAGTGGCCCTTGAGGGCAAATCCGGACTGGGCGGGGGCCGGTGCCGCGGCGAAGGCGAGCGCCGCGAGCGCGACGAGAAGGAGGGAGCTGCGCATGAAGGAGTCCTGGGAAGAGCGGAGAGTGAAACGGGAGCGGACAATATAGCCGCCGCACGCTCGGGGAGCGATCTCCCGTCCCGGCTGCACTCCGGGGAAGAGATGCGCTATCTTGTCGTCCTCTCCGTCCACACCCGCAACCCCCGGTTTGATGTTCCGCTCGTCGCTGCCCTTTGTCGCGCTCGCCTGCCTCGTCCTTGCGACGGCCCCTGCCGCCCACGGCGAAGATCTCGTCTACAGCGGCGCGGAGCGCCAGCTCGCCGTGCAGGCGCCGCGGATGGAGCGGGCGGAGGTGCGGATCGACGGCCAGCTGGACGAGCCGGTCTGGGGCGAGGCGGCGGTGCTCACCGACTTCACCCAGTCGCAGCCGGCGGAGGGGAGACCCGCCACGGAGCGGACCGAGGTGCGCCTCTTCTACACCCCGCAGGCGCTCTACATCGGGGTGCGGGCGTACGCCCGGGAGCCGGGCCGCATCCGTGCGACGC
Source organism: Gemmatimonadota bacterium (assembly GCA_030859365.1). Classification (GTDB taxonomy): domain Bacteria; phylum Gemmatimonadota; class Gemmatimonadetes; order Longimicrobiales; family Longimicrobiaceae; genus JALZKG01. The sequence continues at coordinate 2,883 of JALZKG010000079.1, read as the reverse complement.
TGGCGCAGCGCGACCGCATCGGGCAGGACGACCACGTCCGCATCTTCCTGGACACCTTTCTGGACCGCCGCCGCGCGTACGCCCTCTTCGTCAACCCGCTGGGGATCCAGCAGGATGGTGTCTACTCCGAGGGCGCCGCGCGGCGCGGCGACCCGACGGACTTCAGCCAGGACTTCGTGTGGGATTCGCGGGGCCGGCTGACGCCGGAGGGGTACGAGGTCGAGATCCGCGTCCCCCTCAAGAGCCTGAAGTTCGCTTCGGCGAGCCCGCAGATGTGGGGGATCAACGTCGTTCGCAGCATCGCCGCGACCGGCGCCGAGGAGGCGTGGGCGCCGCTCACCCGCTCCAACCCCTCCCGGCTGGCGCAGAGCGGGACGCTGGAGGGGATCCACGGGCTGAACCCCGGACGGCTGCTGGAGATCAACCCGGCGGCCACGGGGAAGCGCGACGGGATCCGCACCGCCGACGGGTTCCGGAGGGGAGACTTCCAGACGGACCTGGGGGTCAACCTGAAGTACGGCCTGACCTCCAACCTCCTGCTGGACGCGACGCTGAACCCGGACTTCTCGCAGGTGGAGGCGGACGCGGGGCAGATCAGCGTGAACGAGCGCTTCGCCCTCTTCTTCCCTGAGCGGCGCCCCTTCTTTCTGAAGGGGGCGGCGCTGTTCACCACCCCGGAGCCGCTGGTGTTCCCGCGGACCATCGTTTCGCCCGTGGGCGGAGTGAAGCTGACGGGGCGGGCGGGCGGGCTGAACCTGGGCTTCCTGGGTGCGGTCGATGACGCCCCCCTGAGTGGCGCCGCCCCCTCGTTCGCCCCCGCCCCCGCGCGGGCGACCTTCGGCATCGTCCGGGTGCAGCGCGACGTCGGCGCCGGATCGACCGTCGGGCTGGTGGCCACGGACCGCGAGGCGGGGGACGAGTGGAACCGGGTGGCGGGGGTCGACGGCCGGATCCGCTTCGGCGGGGCGTACAGCTGGATCTTCCAGGGGGCGGGGAGCTGGACGCGCGCCTGGGCACCCGCCGCGGGGGCGCCGGATAGCGCCGTGATCGGGGGACGGCAGATCGCGGTGGCGCCGGAAACCTTTGCCGGGCACCTGGTGCACACCGCCCTGGACCGAAGCGGGCGCGGGTGGGGCTTCCTGCTGCAGGCCAAGGACATCCCGCGCGACTTCCGCACGGAAAGCGGCTTTGTCCGGCGGGTGGGGGTGACCGACTTCTTCGGGGTCAACCGCCTGAGCTGGTTCGGCACGCCGGGGGCGCTGCTGGAGGGAGGCACCCTCTGGGTGAGCGGCAACCGGATCTACGAGCGACGCGGCTTCTGGGACGGCGACGCGCCGGTGGAGGGCTCCGCCGCCATGCGCGGAAGCCTGAATCTGCGCGGCAACGGCCGCCTGGAAGCGTCGTACGCGAACCGCTTCTTCACCCTGGACCCCGTCCGCTACGCCGGCTACTCGTGGGCGGTCGCGGATGGGGGCGTCCGCAGCGGCCGCGACGCGGTCGAGCCGATCCGGGAGCTGCGCGGGCTGCAGGGGTTCGGCGTGCAGGCGAGCTCCGCCTACTTCAAGACGGTGTCCGGACGCATCGAGACGAAGTGGGAGGAAACGCCGATCTTCGCAGAAGGAACCCGTGGCCGGGAGTGGTCGCTGGAGGGCGGCGTCGGCGCCCGCCCCACCGACGCGCTCCGGGTGGAGGGGAGCGTCCGCCGCTCCCGCATCACCCGCGCCTCGGACGGCTCGCTGTACTCCGACGCGGTCCTCCCGCGCCTGCGGGTGGAGTACCAGCTCACCCGCCATCTGTTCGTCCGCGCCGTGGGGCAGTACGCGGTGGAGCGGACCGATCTGCTGCGCGCCCCCGATGGGACGCCGTACCTGGGCGCCGGCGCTCCCTTCCGCATCCGCCGGGGAACGTTCTGGGCGGAGGATCTGGCGCAGACCAACCCGCTCCGTCTCGATCTGCTGTTCAGCTACCAGCCTTCCCCTGGAACGGTGGTTTTCGTGGGATACGGCAGGGAGATGGAGGACACCCGCGCCTGGGAGTTCGGCGCGCTCGAGCCCCGCGCCGACGGCCTCTTTATCAAGGTGAGCTACCTGTTCCGGCGTTGACCTCCCACGGGCAACCCTTTTCGCCGTCGTGGTGTCCCAAGCAGTGGACCCGTGAACGGACCATGACCGAGACCGAACTGATCGAGCGGGCGCGCCGGGGAGACAGCGACGCGGTGTGCGCCCTCTACCGGATGCACGCTCCGCGGGTGTACACGGTTGTGCGGCGCCTCGCGGGCGACGACGCCCTGGCGGAGGACTGGGCGCAGGAGGTCTGGATGCAGGCGCTGCGTGCGCTTCCCGGCTTTCGCGGTGAGTCGCGCTTTGCCACCTGGCTGCACCGGATCGCGGTGAACCGCGCGCTGCACGGACGGCGCGGCCGGGCGCGCAAGGCAGACCGCGAGGTCGCGCTGGACGTCGACCACCCGGCGCGTCCCGTGTCGGAGGACGCGCTGCTCAGGCTCCGGCTGGAGCGGGCGATGAGCCGCCTGCCGGCGCGGATGCGCGAGGTGCTGGTGCTGCACGACGTGGAGGGTTTCACGCACGAGCAGATCGGAGAGCGGCTCGGCGTAGCGCCGGGAACGTGCAAGAGTCAGCTGTTCAAGGCCCGGGCGAAGATGCGGGAGATGCTGCGCCCGATCCGGCAAACCGTGGAAGGAGCTGTGTCATGACACACCTGTCGACCGAGGCGCTGGCCCGGCTCGTGGACGAGGCGCCGGACGCGGCGGAGGCCGCGCACCTGGCGAAGTGCATCGAATGCGCGGCCGAGTGGGAAGCGCTCCGCGAGCAGACGTCCTTGCTCGGCCGTCTTGGACTGCTGTCGCCCCCGGCTACGGGGTGGGAC
>JALZKG010000070.1 GCA_030859365.1 Gemmatimonadota bacterium | reverse complement strand
CGGTTGGGATCCGGGTCCGCCAGCCGCTCGGCGCCGTGTACGCGGTGATCCCGCCGGAGGTGGAGGTCGCTCCCGCGCTGCTGGAGATCCTGCGCGACGAGCTGAACGTGCGCGAGGTGCGTTTCATGGAGCGCGCTGAAGAGCTGGTGGAGTTCAGCGCTCGCCCCAACTTCCGGGCGCTCGGCGCCCGCTTCGGCAAGCGCACTCCCGCCGTAGCCGAGGCGATCCGCGCCCTCCCGTCCGCCGCCCTGGCGGCGTTCCGGCGCGGCGAAGGGCTCGCGGTGGAGCTGGACGGCGAGCGACTCCCGCTGGAGGCCGGCGACTTCGAGATCGTCCAGACCACCCGCGGCGAGCTTGCCGTGCAGGCGGAAGGGCCCTTCACCCTCGCCGTCGACCCGACGCTCACCCCGGAGCTGCGTGCGGAGGGCGTCGCGCGCGAGCTGGTGAACCGGGTGCAACGCCTCCGCAAGGACGCGGGGCTCCAGCTTTCCGATCGCATCCGCCTGGGCGTCGCGGGGGGAGCGGAGCTTCGCGCAACGATCCATGCGCACCGCGATTTCGTCGCACGGGAAACGCTCGCCGTCGAGGTGGAGGTGGCCGAAGACGGCGCCCTCCCCGGGGCCTGGCCCCACCTCCGCGAGGTCGACCTCGACGGCCTCGCGGCGACCATCGCGCTAGCCCCCGTACTCCCCTTCCCAGAACCATGACGCAGACCATGACGGCTCGTTCCGAAGAGCGCCCGCAGACCGAAGCCGACGCCGCGGGTGCGCGAGGCAAGACCGCCCTGTACCTAGGCACGGTCGTCACCGTGCTCGTGCTGGACATCATTACCAAAATGATCGTGCAGCGGACCATGACCCCTTACCAGCCGATCCCGGTCTGGGGGGACTTCTTCCGGCTCACCTATATCTTCAACCGGGGCGCGGCGTTCGGGCTGAGCCTGGGCGACTACTCGCGCTACATCTTCGGGGTACTTTCGCTGTTGGCCGTGGTGGGATTGTTTCTTCTCTTCCGCGCCACCCCGGCCATGGATCGGATGCGCATCCTTGCCATTGCCCTGGTGACGGCGGGGGCCATCGGAAACCTGATCGACAGGGTGCGATCGGACCGCGGGGTGGTCGACTTCCTGGACTTCGGGATCGGAACGCTGCGCTGGCCCGTCTTCAACGTCGCGGACATGGGCGTGACCGTCGGCGCGACGCTGCTCGCCATCTCCCTGTGGCGGGAAGAGCAGAGCTCGGAGCCCGATGGCGGAGGGTGAGCGGCGGCACGAGCTGGAGGTAGAGGAAGGGGCGGACGCCCGGCTGGACAGCTACCTCGCCGCGCGTCTGGAGGTGTCCCGGTCCCGCGCCGCGCAGTGGATCGAGGAGGGGCGGGTGCGGGTGAACGGGCTCGCCGTGCGCAAGCGGGACCGTCCCCGACCGGGAGAGCGGATCGAGGTGCGGGTGCCCGCCCCCGCCCCCGCCGCGGTGAGCGCCGAGCCGATCCCGCTGGAGGTGGTCTTCGAGGACGCCGATCTGCTGGTGGTGAACAAGCCTCCAGGCTTGGTGGTGCACCCCGCACCCGGGCACCCGTCCGGCACGCTGGTCAACGCGCTGCTCCACGCGGTGAAAGATCTTTCGGGGATCGGCGGGGTGCTCCGCCCCGGGATCGTCCACCGGCTGGACCGCGACACCTCCGGCCTCCTGGTCGTCGCCAAGCACGACGAGTCCCACCGCCGCCTGTCCGACGCGCTGCGCCGCCGCGAGATCAGCCGCAGCTACCTCGCGCTTGCCTGGGGGCACCTCGCGTCGGAGGAGGTGACGGTCGACGCCCCCATCGGCCGCCACTCGACGGAGCGGAAGCGGATGGCGGTGGTGCCGGAGGGGCGGCGGGCGGTGACCCGCTTCCGCCGCCTCGAGCGCTGGCCCGCCGCCGAGCTGCTCGCGGCGGAGCTGGAGACGGGGCGCACCCACCAGATACGCGTTCACCTGCTGCACATCGGCCACCCGGTGGTGGGCGATGCGGTCTACGGC
>JALZKG010000052.1 GCA_030859365.1 Gemmatimonadota bacterium | reverse complement strand
GACCAGGGAAGGCGGTGCCGCGGCGGCGGCCGACGCGGCCGGTCCGGGCGCGATCCGTCTGAGCGGAGACGCCCTGCGCGCCATTCCGGCCGCCGCCGAGCCGGACATCCTCCGCGCCATACACACCCTGCCCAGCGTTGCCGCCGCCTCGGACTTCAGCAGCGCGCTGTACGTGCGCGGCGGCTCGCCGGACCAGAACCTGATCTCCCTGGACGGGGTCCCGCTTTTCAACCCCTACCACCTGGGCGGGCTCTTCGGCGCGGTGGACCCGGACGCGGTGCAGTCGGTGGGGGTGAGCGCCGGCGCCTTCTCTGCGGGGACGGGGGACCGGCTTTCCAGCGCCATCGACATCCGCACCCGCGAAGGGGGACGGGACCGCATGCGCGGCTTCGGAGCGGTGGGGCTCGTTTCCTCGCGCGCTGGACTCGACGGGCCGCTCCCCGGCGGGCGGGGGAGCTACCTGGTGTCCGCGCGGAGGACGTACCTGGACGTGTTCACCCGGGCAGCGGAGGCGGTGGGGGCGATCCCCATGCACCTCCCCTACCGCTTCACCGACGCCCAGCTCCGCGTAACGCACGACGTGGGTCTGCTGGGGCGGCTTTCGGCGACGGCGTACGTCAACGACGAAACGCTGGTGCTCCGCCCCGACACGGGAAAGAACATCGATTCGAAGCTGGACTTCGACTGGGGTTCGCGCGCGGTGGGGCTCCGCTACTGGCAGCCGTGGGGCCCCTCGCTGGCGGTGGAGGCGGAGGCCGCGTGGAGCGAGTTCGGTGGGCGCTTCGACGCCTCGCAGTATCGGTGGGACAACGAGCGGCAGCGCCCCGGCACTGAGTTGGTCCCGCTGCTCAACGCCAGGACGGCCACCCGCAACGCGCTCGTCGGTGTTGGGGTGACCGGCTACCGGGGGCGACACCAGCTCCGCGCTGGGGTGCAGGCGGACTGGTACCGCTTCCACTACGGCGTGGAGCACAACGAGGACATAGAGGATTTTCTCCCCCGCTTCGACCTGACGAGCAACCCGCGGACGGTCTCCGCGTATCTGGAGGACCAGTGGACGCCGAACGACGCCCTGGGCGTGCGCGCGGGGGTGCGGGTGATGGAGGCGGGGGCGCGGGGCACGGCGTGGATGCCGCGGCTGGGGCTCCGCTACGCGCCGCCCGCGCTTCCGGGGTGGGCGTTTTCAATCGGCGGCGGACGCTCCGCGCAGGTGATGCACTCGCTCCACGACCAGGAGGCGATCGCGGCCAGCGTGATCGCCTACGACCAGATGGCGGCGGTCCCGGAGGAGATCGGCCTCACCCTGGCCGACGACGTGGTGCTGGGCGTCGAATGGACGGGCGCCAACCTCAACCTGCGGGTGGAGGGGTACGAGAAGCGCATCCACCGGCTCCCGGTTTCGCCGCTCCCGGAGGACATCTTCGAGTCGCTGGTGGTGCTTCCCGGCGAGTTCCGGGAGGGGCGCGGCTCGGCGCGGGGGCTGGAGATGTTCGCCCGCTACACGCGCGGCGGGGCGGGGCTCTCGGCGGCGTACGCGCTCGCCAGGGCGGAGCGCGAGATCGAGGGGGTGCGCTTCACACCCCGCTTCGAGCGGCGTCATTCGCTGGATCTGAACGGCAACGCCCCGTGGGGGAGCCGGGGGCAGTTCACCGCGCGGCTCGCCGTGGCATCGGGGCAGCCGTACACCCCGGTGGTGGGGGCGACGCAGCGCTATGCCTACGATCCGGCGCGGGGGAGCTTCGTCCTCGGCCAACGCGAGTACACCACGGTGCTCGGCCCCCACAACTCTGCCCGCCTCCCCGGCTACCTGCGCCTGGACGTGGGCGCCCGCCGCAGCTACGAGCGCCGCTGGTTCGGCCGGCCGGGGACTCTGACCCCGTACCTGAGCGTGCTCAACGTGCTGAACACGCCGAACGTCCTCTTCGCCGAGCCGCAGGGCGGCCAGCAGGGGCAGACACGGCTCGTCTACGCACCGCAGTTCCCGATCTTTCCCACGCTGGGGGTGGAATGGAAGTTCTGATCCGATGCACGGTCGCTGCGCTGCTGCTGGCAGCCGGCGCGTGCGACTTCATCCGGGAGCCGACGGTGGTGGGCCCCCAGACCAGACAACTTCTGGTCCACTCGGTCCTTTCCGCGGGCTCGGACACGGTGCGGGTGCTGCTCACACGGACGGAGGGGGGTCAGGTTTCCTACGCTCCCATCCCCGTTCCGGGCGCGCGGGTGCGGATCGCGGGAGGCGGGGCCGAAGTGCTGCTCGGGGAGGCGCCGGAGGGCTTTGGCCGCTGCCTGGACCTGCGCGCCGATCCTTCGCCTCTGCCGCCCGTCGCGGGTCCCGGCTGCTACGCGGCGGTCCTCGCCGGTGGGGTGCGGCCCGGGGTGCGATACACGCTGGAGGTGGAGGTTCCCGGTGCGGAGCGGGCGAGCGGGCAGACCACGGTTCCCGCGGTGCCCGAGTGGATCCTTCCCGCGGAGGGGGCGCGGGTGGAGTCGCGCTGGAGCCGGGGCACGGGGTTGACCGATTCCCTGCTGCTTCACTGGCGGAGCACGGGGGCTTCGACGGAGATCCCGGCAGTCGGTGCGGACGAGGTGTACGCGGGTGACCGCCGGGTTCCCGATGCACGCTGCGCCCTGTTTCTGAGCGCGCACGACGGGCTCGGCATCGGCAACGTCCGCCCTTCCTCGGAGGGCGACTCCCTCCTGGTCCTCGCAGTCCTTACCAACTGCGCGCAGGGGAGCGGCCCGTCGACAGGGTCCACCGCGCTCCGCCCCGACAGCGTGGCCCTTCCCCTGCTCCTCGCCGCGTACGACTCGGCGTACGCGGCGCACGCCGAGGCACAGCGGAATGGCGGACGCGGCATCCGCGAAGGGCGCGCCTCCCCCGGACTGAGCGGCGCCTACGGGGTGTTCGGCAGCGTCGCGACGGCGCAGCGGCGGGTGGTGTTCGTCGTGTCGGAGCCGTAGCAGGGACCGGGATTTGCCGGGCACGGGGAGGTGCCGCGTACGACCGGAGGCCCACGCCCCATGGGAGAAGTCGCGATGCGAAGCCTGCGGGATGATCAGGGAAATAGCTGGGACGTATCCGTCGGGCGGGAGTCCTGGGGCGCGCAGATGCTCCTCTTTGCCCGCCGCGACAGCCGCGAATTCCGCTCCGTCGGCATCGCGGCGGAGGCGCGGCTCGGCGCGGAGCAGGAGCTCGCCGCCCTTTCCGAAGCGGACCTCCGGGAGCGCTTCGCCGAGGCCGCCCCGTGGGAGCCCGGCTAGCGGTCCCTGCAGCCGCCGCTCGGGAACGCTTTCTGCACGCCTGGCTCCGCCCTCCTTCTTCTACCCGGAGACCGTCATGCGCTCGCGCTCCCGCTGGCCCGTCGCCCTCACCCTGCTCCTCGTTCTGCTTCTCGCAGGCTGCGGGCCGCGGCGATCCGCGGGTCCGTCGGCTCCCCGGACCACCGTGCGGGTGGAGAACCGCGCCTGGCTGGACATGAACGTGTACGTGCTCCGTGGCTCGCAGCGGGTGCGCCTTGGCAACGTGACGGCGAACAGCACCCGGGTGCTCCGCATCCCGCAGAGCCTGGTCTTCGGCGCCACCCCGCTCCGCTTCCTGGCGGACCCCATCGGGAGCCGCCGAACCCCGATCAGCCATGAGATCGTGGTGCGTCCCGGGGACGAGGTGACGCTCTACATTCCCAACCAGTAGCGCGCTACAGGGCGCTCCTGCGCCCGGCGGGCGCCGGCACGGCCGCGGCGGCCTCCTCCGGGGTGAAGTCCTCGCCTGGGTTGATGAAGCGGTCCGACTCCCAGGCGTACTGCCGGTCGTGCAGCTCTCGGTAGCGCCCATGCGCCGCCATCAGCTCCACGTGGGTGCCGCGCTCCACGATCCGCCCCCCCTCCAGCACCAGGATCTGGTCCGCGCTGCGGATGGTGGAGAGACGGTGGGCGATCACAAAGGCGGTGCGCCCCTGCCGCAGCGTCCGCAGCCCGTCCTGGATCAGCGCCTCCGATTCGCTGTCCAGCGACGAGGTGGCCTCGTCCAGGATCAGGATGCGAGGGTCGGCGAGGATGGCGCGGGCGATGGCGATCCGCTGGCGCTGCCCCCCTGAAAGCTTGATCCCCCGCTCGCCCACGACGGTGTCGTACCCCTCGGGAAAGCCGCGGACGAACTCGTCGCAGTGGGCTATACGGCTCGCCTCCTCGATCTCGTCGCGCGTGGCGTGGGGCCGGGCGAAGCGGATGTTGTCAGCCACGGTGCCGTCGAAGAGAAAGTTCTCCTGCAGCACCACCCCCAGCTGCGAGCGGTAGTCGCGCAGCCGCAGCTCCTTCAGCTCCCGCCCGTCCACCAGCACCCGCCCCGTCTGCGGCCGGTGGAACGCCATCACCAGCCCGATCAGCGTACTCTTTCCGGAGCCGCTGGAGCCCACCAGCGCCGTGGTCGAGCCCGGGGGGGCGTGAAAGGAAACGTCGTGCAGCACCGGGACATCCACGTTGTACGCGAAGCCGACGTCCCGGAACTCCACCTCCCCGCGGATCTCCGCCACCGGCGCGCGGCCACGGTCCTCGTCCTCCTCCGTCCCCAGTGAAAGCAGCTCGCGGATCCGGTCCAGCCCGGCGAACGCCTCCGAGATCTGCGTCCCGATGGAGGCGATCTGCACCACCGGCGCGGCCATCAACCCGGTGAAGAAGATGTACATCACCAGGTCGCCCAGCGTCATCGTCCCCGCCAGAATCGCCCGCCCGCCCACCAGGATCATCAGCATCCCCACCGCGCCGATCACCGCCGTCGCGAAGGCGGAGACCGCCGACACCCCCGTAATGGAGCGCGCCACGTTGCGGAAGAGGCGGTGCGCGCCGCCGGTGAAGACGCGCTGCTCCCGCTTCTCCGTGCCGTACGCCTTGACGATGCGGATCCCCCCCAGCCCCTCGGCGAGTCGCCCCGTCACCGCCGCGTTGATCTCCCCCCGCTCCCGGAAGACGGGACGGAGCCGGGTGAACGCCACCGCCATGGTCCCACCGAAGAGGGCAAGGATGGCGAGGATCACCGCCGTCAACTGCCAGTTGAGCCAGAAGAGCACGCCCAGCGCCAGCACGGCGGTCACGATCCCGCCCACCAGCTGCACGATTCCCGTTCCCACCAGGTTGCGGATCCCCTCCGCGTCGGTCATGATGCGGGAGATCAGGACGCCGCTCTGCGTCGAGTCGAAGAAGCCGATGGGGAGGCGGGTGACCTGCGCCTGCACGCGACGGCGCATCTCCGTGATCGCCCGCTGCGCCGTCACTGAGATTACCTGCGACAGCGCGAAGCCGGTGACCGCCTGCACCAGGGTGGCGAGGCCGACGGCCAGGGCGAGCCTCCCCAGCAGCTCGCCGTTCTGCTTGCCGATCACCTCGTCGATCAGGTACTTGGAGCTCCACGGCAGCACCAGCCCGGCAAGCCGGCTCACCACCATCAGTCCCATTCCAACGCTCAGCGAGCGGCGGTGCTGCCACATCAGCGCCCTCGCCTCGCGCCAGGCGGAGGCGGTCAGGGGGCGCTTCTTCTTGTCTGTCATCCGCGAGGTCCGCACGTCTTCGGGCAGCGAGCCCGCTCTGGGAGGTGATCCGTGGGAGCGGCGCTCCCACGGTCCGAAGACACCCATACACCGGCGGATGCGAGTGGTGTCCCCGCGCGCCGCACTTCGGCCGCGAAGCGGGGTACGAGCGGCCGTCGCAATCGT
>JALZKG010000470.1 GCA_030859365.1 Gemmatimonadota bacterium | reverse complement strand
CTTTTCCCCCGGTGAGGCCAGCCGACGGTCAGCCGCCTCGCGCCATCGAATCCAGGAACTCCTGGTTGTTGTCGGTCTTCTTCATACGGGTCAGAAGAAAGTCGATCGACTCGGCCGGGGGCATGTCCGAAAGGAAGTTGCGCAGCAGGTAGATGCGCGCCAGCTCGGTCTGGCTGAGCAGCAGCTCCTCCCGGCGGGTTCCCGACTTGTTCAGGTCGATGGCCGGGAAGACCCGCTTGTCCGCGATATGACGGTCGAGCACCAGCTCCATGTTGCCGGTTCCCTTGAACTCTTCGAAGATCACCTCGTCCATCCGGCTGCCGGTATCGATCAGCGCCGTGGCGACGATGGTGAGTGAGCCGCCCTCCTCGATGTTGCGCGCCGCGCCGAAGAAGCGTTTCGGCTTGTGCAGCGCGTTGGCGTCCACGCCGCCCGAGAGGATCTTGCCGGAGTGCGGCACCGTCACGTTGTAGGCGCGAGCGAGCCGGGTGATGGAGTCGAGCAGGATCACCACGTCCTTGCCGTGCTCCACCAGGCGCTTCGCTTTTTCGAGCACCATCTCCGCCACCTGCGTGTGACGGTCGGCCGGCTCGTCGAAGGTGGAGGAGATCACCTCCGCCTTCACGTTCTCCTGCATGTCCGTGACCTCTTCGGGCCGCTCGTCGATGAGCAGCACGATCAGGTGCACCTCCGGGTTGTTCTCCGCGATGGCATTTGCCATCTTCTGCAGCAGGATGGTTTTGCCCGCCTTGGGAGGCGCGACGATCAGCCCGCGCTGCCCGCGGCCCACCGGCGATACCAGGTCCATCACCCGGGTGGACAAATCTCCGGCGCCGATCTCCAACCGGAGCCGCTTGTCGGGATAGCGGGGGCGCAGATTGTCGAAGGCGATGCGCTGCTTGGCCCGGTCCGGGTGGTCTCCGTTCACCGTCTCCACCTTGAGCAGGGCGAGGTAGCGCTCCCCTTCCTTCGGCGGGCGGACCTGCCCGAGCACGGTGTCTCCGGTGCGCAGGTCGAAGCGTTTGATCTGGCTGGGGGAGACGTAGATGTCGTCCGGCCCGTACAGGTAGTTCCAGTCCTGGGACCGCAGAAAGCCGTATCCCTCCGGGAGGACTTCCAGCACGCCCTCGCCACGCAGAACGACTTCGGAATCGAGCAGGTTCTGCTCGATCCGATAAATCAGGTCCTGCTTGCGAAGACCCGAGTAGTTGGAGATGTTCAGACCCTGCGCCATCTCGTGCAGCTCGGCGACGGTCTTCGACTTCAAAGCGGTAATGTCCAAGGAATGCTCCCGATACAAACAGGTGTGGGGCACGGCCGGCCCGGTGCGGACGAGCCGCGGGGCCGGGCGCGAAAACCGGAAGTTCCGGCGATGGCTTGCGGGGGCGGGAGGCGCGACGACTGCCGTAACAGGCGTGTATGGGGCAGCGCCGCATTGTAATTTCCGTCCCCGGCAAAGTCAAGCTGCGCCTTGACCCACTGGAGCGAGCCGTTCGCCGGCTACCAGATCTCGCTGCTGGGCAGGGAAGAGGTGGTCCAGGGAACTCTGCTCCCCGGCCTGGATCCGGATCGGGAGCCGGCCCGTCGGGCACTCGCGAGCTGGCGCGGTCCGCATTATGTGGACCGCAGCTCGGGTGAGACGCGCGTGACCCTGATCCGCCGGCTCGCCCCCCGTACACCCGGCCGACCCTGGCTGCACGCTCTGCTGCTGCTCGCCACCCTCGCGACGACCACCGCCTCCGGAGCGCTGCTTCGCGGGCGCGAGGCCGTGATCGTGGCGTGGAGGGCCATCGGTCCCGTAGCCCTCCCGCTTCCGGTGGGGTTCGCCCCGGACGCGCTCACTTCCGGACTTCCGTTCTCGCTTCCTCTGCTCGCCATCCTGTTCGCGCACGAGATGGGGCACTACGCCGCGGCACAGCGGCACCGCATGGACGTTTCGATCCCCTACTTCATCCCCGCGCCGCACTGGCTGAACCTGGTGGGGACTTTTGGCGCATTCATCCGGCTGCGCTCCGCCATCGTCAACCGTGCCGTTCTGCTGGAGGTGGGTGCGGCCGGGCCGCTGGCCGGCTTCGCGCTGGCGCTCCCCGCCGCGGCGCTGGGCCTGGCGTGGAGCACCGGTGTCGAGGCTCCACCCGGGGGGAGTCCGGCTCCGTTCGCCGTGTTCTTCGGCGACCTCCCCGTGTGGCTCGGCGGCTCGCTCGCCTTTCACGCCCTGAACGCCCTGGCCGGGCCCCCCGGCACGGTGGTGTTGCTC
>JALZKG010000036.1 GCA_030859365.1 Gemmatimonadota bacterium | reverse complement strand
GTTCAACGCGATGCTGGCGGTCGTCGGCATCGTCGTGTTTCTCGGGCTCGCCTTCGCCTACTGGCGCACGGATGACCGGCAGACGCTGCTCGCGTCCGAGCTGGACGTCGAGGTGGCGGACTCGGTCCGCTTCGCCGCGACCATCGAGCTGCTGGACGCGGTCCGCGCCCGACAGGATACGATCAACCAGAAGATCGAGGTGATCCGCGGCGTCGATTCTCGCCGCTACGTGTGGCCGCACCTGCTGGACGAGATCAGCCGCGCCACGCCGGCCTTTACCTGGCTGAACAAGGTGAGCTCGACGGAGGCAGCGGCCCCCGCGGCACAGGCGCCCGCCGACAGCACGGCGCCGCCGCCGGTGCCCGAGGGCCCCGCCTTCACCCTGGAGGGGAACGCGGGATCGACGCAGGCGCTCACCCGCTTCATGAAGAGCCTCGAGCAATCACCCTTCATCCGTGACGTGACGCTGGTGACCAGCGAGCAGGTGTCGGAGGAGGGACGCACCTTTCAGAAGTTCACCCTGGAGGCGCGCTACCAATCGCCCGACTCCGCCTTCGTCCAGACCGTTCCGGTCATCTCCCTCCCCTGATCATGGCACTTCCCTCCATCGACCCGCAGCAGCGGCAGAAGCTGCTCCTCGGGGTCGCACTGCTCGCGGGACTGTCGTACGGCGCTTTCAGCTACGTGCTGGAGCCCCGCGGCCAGGAACTGGCGGCGCTGGAAACGCGGCTCGAAACCATCCGCCTGCAGAACCGGAGCGCGCGGGCCCTTGCCCGTGACGACGGCACCGGGGACGTGGAGCAGCGGCTGGCGATCTACCGCGAGCACCTGCACGCGGTGGAGGCGCTGATCCCCTCCGCCGAAGAGCTTCCCGATTTGCTCGACGCGATCTCCGCGGAGGCGCAGCGCACCGGGGTCCAGCTCACCCTCATCCAGCCCGTGCAGGCCTCCGAGGAGGAGTTCTACACCCGGCGGATGTACGATATCGCCGTGGTCGGCGCGTACCACCCCATAGGTCAGTTTCTCACCCGGGTCGCCTCCCTCCCGCGCATCGTGACCCCGCTCGGGCTGACCCTGGCCACGCAGGCCGGGGATCGCCCTGACGAGCCGCGGCTCGAAGCCCGCTTCTCCATCGAAACCTATGTGCTCACCCCTTCGGAACGGCTCGATGTCGCGTCGCGCTGAGCTGCTCGGAGCCGCCCTCCTCGGGGCGCTGATCTGGGCGCCGGGCGCCCGCGCGCAAACGGCCCATGCGCCGGTCGGGGACACGGCGTCCGCGTCCCGAGTCGTCTACGAGCGCGAAGCGTTCCGCTACGAGCGCGGCGGCCGGCCGGACCCCTTCCGCTCGCTGCTCGGCACCGAGGAGCTCGGCGTCCGCGTCGAGGATCTGACGCTGCGCGGCGTGATCTACAACCCCGAGGCCGGTCTTTCCGTGGCCGTGCTGTGGGACGAAGCGGCGAAGCGCCGCATCCGCCTCCGCACGGGTGAGCGGGTGGCGGGGATCACGGTGGTCGGAATCTATCCCCGCCGCGTGGACGTGCGCGTCGACGAGTTCGGCGTGTCGCGCCGGGAAACGCTGTACCTCCGCACCCGAATCAAGCAGGACCCCGACTCCGTGAAAGGCAACTGATCATGAAGCGATGGATGACGATCGCCGCGATGGGATCCCTGCTCGCGCTCGCCGCACCCGCGGCGGGTGCTACCTCCGGCGCGGTGACCAACCTGCGGGTGGACGCGAATTCGGGTCAGACGGAGCTTACCATCGAGATCCGCGGCGGCGAGTTCCGCTGGTCGGACTTCACGCTTAGCAATCCGACCCGTGTCGTCGTGGACATCACCGGCGCCCGCAGCTCCCTTCCCGGCGGCCGCTACGAGGGGATCGGGCGCGGCGGGATCTCCGCGCTGCGCACCAGCCAGTATTCGGCCGACGTGGTGCGCGTGGTGGTGGACCTGGAGCGCACCGCCGGCTACGAGGTGTCGCGGGTGCCGGAGGGGCTGCGCGTCTCCTTCCGCAGCCGCACCACCGCCTTCGAGCCGTGGAGCGCGCAGCGCGGCGGGGCTTCCCCCACCGCCCAGCCGGCGGCGAACACCACGCGGCAGGCGCAACAGCAGCGGCGGCAGGCGCGCCCCATCACCGTCAGCTTCTATGAGACGGACATCCGGGACGTGCTCGCCAGCTTCGCCGAGTATACCGGCCGCTCGATCATCGCCGGCAGCGGAGTGGAGG
>JALZKG010000027.1 GCA_030859365.1 Gemmatimonadota bacterium | reverse complement strand
TCACGGCCGCGGCCCCATTGAAGCGCCCAAACCCTCGCTTCCAGCCGGGAGATGGTGTTCGTCTCCGCGGCCTCACGGCCGCGGCCCCATTGAAGCTCGATTAGCGCGCGCTGCTCCTCGGTGATGCCGGCGGGGTCTCCGCGGCCTCACGGCCGCGGCTCCATTGAAGCGGGACTTCGTGTCGCACGTGGAGATTGCGCCGGGCCGCGGCTCCATTGAAGCCCTCTCTGCGGAGCCGACACAACCAGCAGTAGAGCGCGACTCGGGACGGGCGCATGCAGCAGCCCGTTGGACGGCTCGCTCCACGGCGGCGAGTGTCTCCTGGACACCGCCCCCTTGCGCCCGGCCGAACCGGGTGATCCGGTTGGCTTGCTCGTCAAGGTGAACTGACCGGATACTCGAAGCCCGCGTGGAGAAATGCGGGCTCGATCGAGGCACGATCCTCTTCTGTGCCGCCATGCTCGAAGACCTCGGCTCGCCAGTACCGCCCAATTACCTGGTGAATGCGATCGACCTCTGCACTCGCCTCCTCGCGAGTCAGCCCGAATCGCGGCGCCGCGGACACGAGGTTTGCACGACACGCGGCGCGACCGTGATGACCGCACACGAGGGCGAGGCTTCGCTCCTGTGTGCCCCCCTGAGGGCTCGGCGTGAGGTCGTACGCCGGGGCAAGACGCCAATCCTGCCCGGCCGCGACGGCAGCGTGGTTCCGGGGATGATCATCGTTGTTCGAGATCAGGGCATTGAAGACCACCCTCCGGAACAGCTCCGCCCGGTCATCCCGCCCGCGGGATGACCAGCGCTGAAGCTCGTCGGCAAGCAGTAGGTAGGACCAGTTCGTCATGTCCGTCAGACTCTCCTCCGCATCCAGCATCGTGAGCGCACTAACCATCCGGTGCCGGTGATAGCCCCCGTCCACCCTCTCCCGATCGAAGCGCCGGAGGAGCAGAACCGACTCACTCCCCAGACGCTCGATGCGGATCTCCGGCACCCGGATGTCGCACCGTACGGCAAGGCGGAGCATCGCCGCTTCCACGGCCGCACTGTTCCACCGGTCGTTGCGGGCTGGGAACTTGGCCACCCAGAGGCCGGTGTCGTCCTCCACGGTGTTCTTCGGCCGCGCACCGCCCATGGACGTCGTGGGATCCAGCACACGTCGCACCTGTTCGCGGACAGGCGCCATCGGGTCCCCTGCCTCGATGATCCGGGCCGCCTCTCGAAGCTCCTCCAGATGGATTGCCCGGTTGAACACCCGGACGGGTGCGGGAGGAACGACCCCGCGGCCAAAGGACAACGCGCCTGCGCGGTCCTCCGGGGACTCCAGCAGGTAGTCCACCTCGTTCAGGTCCTGCCTGCCCAGCACCCGCTCGATCACGAGCCGACCCCATGCGTCGGGAGTCGCGTCGCGCAGCGCACCGAAGACGCCGCCCAGCTTCGCCGTCTCGTAGGTTGTGGGAGCGATCGGCAGGTGGATCGGGTCGATCGGCACCGCATCCGGTCGGGAGCGGTAGCTGCGGCCGTAGACGAACCGCCCCACCCCTCCGCCGCCCGGCAGGGGATCCAGCACGAAGCGACCGCAGGTAACGACCTCCAGGGACGCAGGCATCTGGAGGTAGACGAAGCATTCGCGCTCAGAACTCATCGTTCAATCCTCCCCCCGGGCGGACGCGCTCCCCGCGACGGGCCGCCTCGAGCGTCTGGCCCTCGATGTCCCGCTCCGGGCCCGCCACCTGCGCAATGTCATGATGAAGGCCAAGTGCCCAGAGCACGGCGATGTAAGCTCCGATGCCCGTGCCGAGTGCTCCTGCCTCCACTCGGCGGAGAGTGGTACGGGTGATGCCGGCCTTTGCGGCAAGATCGTCCTCGCGGAGACGGCGGCGGACGCGAGCCGTACCAATGCTCCGACCGAGATGGGCCACGGTGTCCGCAACCGCTGCGGGGGCCGCCTCGTAGTTCACGTTCCGTTGGGGCACGAGACCTCCGGCTACTCGGTTCAAAAGGGCTACCGCTTTTCGTGTATGATAGCGTATGCAGTATCCCCCGTAAAGACTACTTCATTACACATGGGCGGCGAGAACGTGGCCGGTTTCGCTCATGTGCCGGGTGCTCGGCGTCGCTCGGAATTCATATGATGCCCAGAGCCGCGTCCCGACCCTGCAGGAGCGCGCCGGTTCACGGTGGAGCGGATCGAAGGGGTGAACCGGGTGTGGGTGAGCTTTCGTCACCTACGTGCCGATACGTGCCTTCGCGCGAGGGCTGGCTCTACCGGGCCGTGGTACTCGACAGGTCTCCGCGGCCTCACGGCCGCGGCCCCCTTGAAGCCCGGGCGGCGGGCCGAGGCTCGTTTCCGCTCCCCCTGACCCCCGGACTCAGCCGGGGAAGCTCACCGTCGGAGCCTGCTCGGAGCCAGCGGGCGCCTGGTACGGCTGCTTGCGCTCCGCCCCGATCACCCGGGCGGTGACCGCCTGCGGAAAGCTCCGTACATAAGTGTTGTATTCCTGCACCGTCTGGTTGTAGTCCTGGCGGGCGACGGCGATCCGGTTCTCGCTCTCCGCCAGCTGGTCCTGGAGCGCGCGAAAGTTCTGCGTCGCGCTCAGCTGCGGGTACGCCTCCACGGCGATGTTGATGAAGTTCCGGAACTGGCCCGTGAGCTGCGCGTCGGCGGCGGAGATCTGCTCCACGTCGCCGCTCTGCACGGCCTGCTCCACCTGCGTCCCCGCCTGCTGCAACCCCGCGCGCGCCTGCGCCACCCCGGTGAAGGTGCCCCGCTCGAACTCCGCGGCGCCCTGCACCGTGGCCACCATGTTCGGGATCAGCTGGTTTCGCGCCGTCAACTGCACGCCGATGTTGGACTTCGCCTGCTCCGCGCGCTCGTCGAGCGACTGGATCCGGTTGTAGCCGCACCCCGAAAGGGAGCCGCCCAGGAGAAGCACCACCAGAAGTTTGGAACCACGCATCGATCGTCTCCGAAAGTTCAAGGGTGTGTTTCCGCGGGCCGGTTGCCGAGGCGGTCCACGAAGCGGGCGGCGGCCGATACGGCGTCCAGGTAGCCGGTCGCCACGGGGTCGTCCGCGGCGGGGCGCAGCGGGGTACCCGTGTCCCGCGCGCGCAGGACCCGGTGAAAGGCGCCGGGGTCGAAGCCCGCCTGCTCCGCCGCCCGGTCGATCAACCGACCCGGCTCGGCCGGGACCTCCACCCCCACCAGGCGGAGCAGCGTCCGGAAGAGCACCAGAAAGGTGGAAAGCGACTCCTGCAGCAGGGCGCCGAGCTCCGTCGGTTCCCCGGCCGACAGCAGGTAGCGCTCACGGAGCACGATCTGCTTCGCCTTCAGCTCGTGCTCGCACTGAAGCCGAAGATGCTCGCGGTCGATGTGCAGCCCCTGAAAGGGGTCGCCCCCCCAGAGCACGCGGTGAGCGTCCTGGATGTCCGCCGCCTCGATGGGGAACACGTCGGCGGAGCGCCGCCACTCCTCCACCCCGAGAAGCAGGGGCGGGCGATTGCCGGCCTCGGTCCAGCGGCGCGCGAGCGGGGAGCCGCGCCGTAGCACCTCCGCGTCCACCTCCCGCAGCAGGACGAGCAGGTTCAGATCCGACACTCCCTCGCGAAAGCTCCCGCGGGCAGCCGATCCGTACAGCACGACGGCCTGGAGGTCGGCGCCGAACAGCTCGGCGAGACGATCGCTGAACTCCTGTGCCCGTTGCAGTTCGCTCCCCATCACCACTCCATCCGTGAGTTCACCAGCTCCCTCCCGCACCCCCGCCGCCGAAACCT
>JALZKG010000009.1 GCA_030859365.1 Gemmatimonadota bacterium | reverse complement strand
GTACCAGGGGTTGACGACGCTGCTCGATGCCATTCCGGAGGTGCTGCGGACCGTCCCCGGCGCGGTGTTCGTGCTGGTTGGGGCCGATGGGGAACCCGGACGCCGGGTCCGGCGCGACGCGGAAGCGCTTGGGAAGCGGATTCGCATCGTCGACCGGCAGCCGCGCGAACGCCTCCCCTCCTTTCTCGCGATGGCGGACGTTCTGGTGTCGCCGAGAGCGTTCGGCGGCAACCTGCCGCTCAAGGTCTTCGACTATCTCGCGGCGGGGAAGCCCATCGTGGCCACCGACATCCCCACTCACCGCGCGGTGCTCGACGAGACCCGCGCGGTCCTGGTGGAGCCGACGGCCGCCGGGCTGGCGAGGGGCCTGATCGGGGTGCTGGCCGATCCGCACCGCGCGGCGGAGCTGGCGGCGTCCTCCCGCGCCTATGCGGACCGGGAGCTCGGGTGGAACGGTTTCGTGCGGTCTGTGGGCGAGGTGTACCACTCGCTGTGCGGGATCACCGCGACCTCCAGGGCCTCCGGATGAGCCAGCTCGTGTCGGTCGTGATACCGGCGCGCAACGAAGCCGCGGGGATCGGCTCGCTGATCCGCACTGTGCTCGCGCAGGGCGGCGGCCGCGCGGAGGTGGAGGTGATCGTCGTCGACGACGGTTCGACCGACGGGACCCCGGAGGTGGCGCGGAGCGCGGGTGCGCGGGTGATCGAACTGCAGACCGGGGGTGGGAACCCGGCCGCCGCGCGCAACCGCGGCGCGGCGGCCAGCCGCGGCGATCCGATCGTCTTTCTGGACGCGGACTGCGTTCCCGCGGCAGGCTGGCTCTGGGCGATCCTGGATGCCCATGCGGGGGGAGCGACCGTGGTGGGTGGCGCCCTCGACCTCCCCCCGGGCCTCCCTGCCACGGCGCGGTGCGACTACTACTGCGGGTGGTACCTGGTGCACTCGCACCGCCCTCGCGGCGAGGTCCCACACCACCCGCCTCCGAACCTGAGCGTACGGCGGAGTGCGTTCCTGGACAGCGTCCGGTTCACGGAACAGCAGCCGTACGCATATACCAACGAGGAGCGGGCCTGGCAGGCCCAGCTCAGGCAGGCGGGCCATCGGATCGTGTTCGAGCCGGACGCGGTCGCGTGGCATCACAACCGCCCCGGCTTCCGCAACCTGCTCCGGCGCAACTACCGCTGGGCGTATACCGCCATCCCCAGCAAGTCGCAGACGGGCGCCGCTCGGATGGCTTGGCTGTACCGCAACCCGTACCTCGCGATCCTGGCGACGGGTCCCTTTGCGCTCGCCCATACGGCCTTCATCCTGGGGTGCTGGCTGCGCGCGGGCGTGTACGAGCCGTTGCTGATGTCTCCGGCCATCCTCGCGTCGCGGGTTGCCTACGCCGCGGGGATGGCGGTGGGCGGTGTGCAGTGGCTTCGCAGGCGCGGCACGGAAGCGCGGCCGCGGTGGGTGTGAGCACGTCCGATCGCGGCGACGCCGGAATGATCTCCGTCGCGATCTGCACGCGGAACCGCCCCGAGCAGCTGGCGCGCGCCCTCCGGTCGATTCGCGAGCAGCAAGTGCCCCCCGGAGAAGTCCTGGTCGTCGACAACGCGCCGGCGGACGACCTCACCCGCCGAACCGTCGAGGACGGTTTTCCGAACGTGCGCTACGTTCTCGAGGAGGTCCCCGGATTGGACTTCGCGCGCAACCGCGCGCTGGCCGAAGCGGCGGGAGAAGTCGTGGCCTTTTTGGATGACGACGCGGTCGCTGCTCCCGACTGGACCGCGGAAATGGCCGCCGTGTTCCGGGAAGGTGCGCGCATCGCGATCTGTACGGGCAGGGTGGATGCGCTGGCGCTCGAAACCGAGGGGCAGCGACTGTTCGAGGCCAACGGGGGCTTTGCCCGGGGCGACCGCCGGATCCATCTTCCTGCCGACCGGGGGCGAATCCCGCTGATCGCATGGTCCATCGGGATCGGCAGCGGGTGCAGCCTGGCGGTGCGGCGCGATACGATCCTGAAGCTGGGCGGCTTCGACGAGGCGCTGGACATGGGGCCGGCGCTGCCGGGAGGTGGGGACCTGGATATCCTGTGGCGCGTTCTGGATGCGGGGCTGGAGGTGGTGTACGCGCCCACCGTCCGCGCGCTCCACGAGCACCGGCGCGACGCCGACGCGGCGGTGGCGCAGATCGTCGAGCACAACCGGTCCCTGATCGCCGTCCTCACCAAGGCGCTGTGGTCGGCGCCTTCGACAGGGCACGCCACGATCGTCGCCTTTCTGCTCTGGCGCCTCGCCAAGCCGGGCCTGCGGCTGGCGAAACGGGCGGCGGGCCGCGATCCGCTCCCGGCTTCCGCGCTCCTGCGCCTGTGGTGGGGATGCTGGCGTGGACTGGGTACCTATCC
>JALZKG010000004.1 GCA_030859365.1 Gemmatimonadota bacterium | reverse complement strand
ATGATCGTGCAGGAGTTCATCGAGTGGGACCAGTTCATCCGCTGCCTCTGCCTGGGGCAGGAGGAGATCCTCCCCATGAAGTACGATCCGCGGGAGCGCCGCTACCACGTGGAGCACGAGCACCTGAGCCCCGAGCTGGGGCAGCGGGTGGTGGACGACTCGCGCAAGCTGGTCCGCGCGCTCGGCTACGATATGAACTCCATGGAGTGGGCCGTCCGGGACGGGGTTCCGTACGCCATCGACTTCATGAACCCGGCGCCGGACATGGACGTCAACTCGCTCACCCCGCACTACTTCGAGTGGGTGGTGAATCACATGGCGGGCATGGCGATCCGCCTCGCGACGGAGCCGCGCCCGCAGCTGCAGGAGCTGCGCTGGAATGCGCTCTTCGCCGGCCGCGACGTGGAGGGAAGCGGGGCGCCGGCGCAGCCCGCGGCCGTGGAGCCCGCGCCCGCGCCGAAACGCAAACGCTCCCGCAAGGGCGCGGAGGCGTCGTGAACCTGCACCAGGCGATCGACGAGTATCATGCGCTTCTGACCGACGAGCGGGCGGCGGAGTCGCAGGCGCAGCTGGACGAGCAGCTGCGCCGCCGCGGCCTCTTCTTCGGCGAGCGCCCGCTGTGCACCGTGCTCCGTCCCCGCTTCATGACGCCCGAGCAGTACGCCTTTCTGCGTCGGCGCATCGCCGTGGTGCTGCGCGCCTTCGACCGGGCGTACCACGCCGCCATGGAGAACGCCGGGTTTCGCGCGCAGTTCGGGCTGCTGGAGTGGGAGGAGGAGCTGGTGGGGTCCGACCCCGGCTTCACCGACCCGAGCCCGGTTTCGCGGCTGGACGCCTTCTTCGTTTCCGAGCAGGGGGGCTTGCGCTTCACCGAATACAACGCGGAAACCCCGGCCGGCGCCGCCTACGGCGATCTGCTGGGCGAGGTCTTTCTGAGCCTTCCGGTGATGCGCGACTTTCTGCGCCACTACGAGGTGCGCCCGCAGCCCGCCCGCCACAACGTCCTCCACGCGCTGATCTCCGCGTACCACGAGTGGGCGGGACGGCGCGCGACGCCGCGCATCGCCATCCTCGACTGGCGCGAGGTGCCCACCTGGAGCGAGTTCGAGATCACGGCGGAGTTCTTTCGCTCGCAGGGGATCGAGTGCATCATCGCCGATCCGCGCGAGACCGAGCTGCGGGAGGGGAAGCTGTTCGCCGGCGACTTCGCCATCGACCTGATCTACAAGCGGGTGCTGATCACCGAACTGGTGGAGCGCGAGGGGCTGGACCATCCCGTGGTGCGGGCGGTGCGCGACGGCGCGGTGTGCATGGTCAACCCGTTCCGCTGCAAGATCCTGCACAAGAAGGCGAGCCTGGCGGTGCTGAGCGACGAGAACAACGCGCACCTCTTCACCGCCGAGGAGCGGGAGGCGATCCGCATGCACATCCCCTGGACCCGGCGGGTGGAGGAGCGGAAGGCGGAGTACCACGGCGACACGGTGGACCTGCTTCCCTGGATGGCGGAGAACCGCGAACAGTTGGTGCTCAAGCCGAACGACGACTACGGCGGCGCGGGGATCGTGCTCGGGTGGGAGGCGTCCGCCGAGGAGTGGGAGCGCGCCATCCGCTTCGCCCTTTCGGAGCCGCACATCGTGCAGGAGCGGATCGGCCTTCCCCACGAAACGTACCCCAGCGTGGTGAACGGACGGGTGCACCTGGGCGAGCGGATGCTCGACACCGCCCCCTTCTGCTTCCACGGCGCGTACATGGACGGTGCGATGACGCGCCTTTCCACCGACGCGCTGCTGAACGTCACCGCGGGCGGGGGATCCAGCGTCCCCACCTTCGTGCTGGAAAGACGGTAGCGGCGACCCCGAATCCTGGAGAATCCCATGAAGCCACCGTCGCTGACCATCGGCATCGAGGAAGAGTACCAGATCATCGACCCGCACACGCGGGAGCTACGCTCGTACATCACCGAGATCCTGGAGGACGACCACCTGATCCTGGGCGAGGTGAAGCCGGAGCTGCACCAGTCCATCGTGGAGATCGGCACTCGCGTCTGCCAGACACCGGCCGAGGCGTGCGCCGAGTTGAAGCGGCTGCGGGGGATGGTGATGGGGCTCGCCGCGCGCAAGGATCTGCGGGTGGCGGCCGCCGGCACCCACCCGTTCTCTTGCTGGACGACGCAGGAGATCACCCCGCTGGAGCGCTACCTGGGGGTGAAGCAGGACATGCAGGAGCTGGCGCAGCAGCTGCTGATCTTCGGGACGCACATCCACATCGGGATCGAGGACCGCGAGTTCCTGATCGACGCGATGAACGTGGCCCGGTACTTCATGCCGCACCTGCTATGCCTCAGCACCTCATCCCCCTTCTGGCAGGGGCGCAACACGGGGCTCAAGTCGTACCGCAGCGTGATCTTCCGCAACTTCCCGCGCACGGGGGTGCCGCGGATCATGCGCTCGTGGGGCGACTACGAGTATCTGGCGAACAAGCTGGTGCGGACCGGGTGTATCCCGGACGGCTCCAAGATCTACTGGGACGTGCGGCCGCACCACCTGTACCCCACGCTGGAGTTCCGCTTCCTGGACGTGTGCACCCGGGTGGACGACGCGGTGTGCATCGCGGCGATCCTGCAGGCCATCATCATGAAGCTGTACCGCATGCGGCGGGACAACATGACATTTCGGGTGTATCCCGCGGACCTGATCGAGGAAAACAAGTGGCGGGCGGTCCGCTACGGGCTGGACGGCAACCTGATCGACTTCGGCAAGGAGGAGCAGCGCCCGGCGCGCGAGCTGATCCGGGAGCTGATCGAGTGGTTCATCGGCGACGTGGTGGACGAGCTGGGGAGCCGCACGGAGGTGGAGCACGCCTTTCGCATCCTGGAGGAGGGCTCCAGCGCCGACCGGCAGCTCGCGGTCTTCCGGAAAACGGGGGATCACAAGGCGGTGGTGGACCAGTTGATCGCCGAGACGAGCGAGGGGATCCCGGCGGCGGCGTAGCCGATCCGCTGCCGTCCGCCTTCTTGGAATGCGCGAGCGGTGCTAGATTGGCCTCGCTCGCTTTCATAAACGCTTTACCGCAGGCAGGTTATGAGCTGTCGTCCCACCATCGGCATCCCCACGCAGACGCTGCAGTCCATCGACGGGATCCCCGAGGGGCTGCCGCAGTCGTGGGTCATGAATCAGCGCTACTTTCTGGCGGCCACGTCGGTGGGGGCGGTGCCGTGGATGATCCCGCTGCTCGCGGACGACCCCGACACCATGCGCTGCATCTACGAGCAGCTGGACGGGGTGTTCATCGCCGGCGGGGTGGACATGGACCCGGCCTCCTACGGGGCCAAGCGGCACCCGCTCTGCGGCCGGATCGACCCCGCGCGCGATCGGGTGGAGCTGATGCTGGTGCGGTGGGCGATGGAGGAGGGGAAGCCGACCCTGGGCGTTTGCCGGGGGATGCAGGTGATCAACGTGGCGGCGGGTGGGACGCTGATTCAGGATCTGGCGGCGGAGTGCCCCGGCACCGACAAGCACGACTACTTCCCGAACGCCGGCTTCGCGCGCGACTACCTGGCGCACGACGTCCGGGTGGAGGAGGGGACCCGCCTCCGCCGCATCCTCGGCCTGGATACGGTACGGGTGAACAGCATGCACCACCAGGCGGTGCGCGACCTGGGCCGGGGGCTGGTGCCGAGCGCCTGGGCTCCCGACGGGGTGATGGAGGCGCTGGAAGGGACCGGGGACAGCTTCCTTGTGGGCGCCCAGTGGCACCCGGAGATGCTGTCCGACTCGGACCCGCCGACGCGGCGGCTCTTCGAGGAGTTCCTGGAGGCGGCGGGCGAGTGGCGGCGGAGCCGCGCGCTGGCGGGGGCGGCCTAGATGCGACTGGCGGATTTCATCGTCGAGAACCGCGAGCCGATCTTGGCCGAGTGGGAGGCGTTCGCGCGGACGTGCGCCCCGGCCAGCGGCTCGATGGACATCAAGGAGTTGCGCGATCACGCCAATGAGATGCTCACGGTGATCGCCGCGGATCTCCAGACGCCGCAGGGCGGGGATGAGCAGTCCGAGAAATCGAAGGGGAATGCACCGGCCGACGATTCCGAGGCGACGACGGCGGCCGAGGAACATGGGGCGGGGCGGGCTGAAAGCGGCTTCACCATCGAGCAGATGGTCGCCGAGTACCGCGCCCTGCGCGCCAGTGTGATCCGCCTCTGGACCCAGGCGCAGGGAGAGATCACACCCGCCAATGTGGAGGACCTGACGCGCTTCAACGAGGCCATCGACCAGGCGCTGGCTGAATCGACCGCGCGGTACACACAGGACCTTGATCATTCCAAGGAGATGTTCCTCGCGATCCTGGGTCATGACCTGCGCACGCCGCTCGGGGCAGTCTACACCTCCGCCCGGTTCATGCTCGACACCAAGGAGCTGAAGGAGCCCCACCTGACGCTCACCTCGCGCATCGCCAGCAGCTCCACCCGCATGGTACACATGGTGGGCGATCTCCTGGACTTCACCCGCAGCCGTCTCGGGGGAGGGATCCCGATCGTACGCGCCGACATGAACATGGGAAAGGTCGTGCACGACATCGTCGACGAGATCGCGGCGGCGCACCCGCTTCGAACCATCCAGGTCGACACGCGCGACCAGGAACACAGGGGAGAGTGGGACCCGGCGCGAATCAGCCAGATGTTGACCAACCTGATCGGCAACGCGCTGGAGCACGGCTCGGAGGGAACGGTCGTCACGATCGAGGTCCGCGGCGACGGCGACGAGACCACGATCGCGGTCCACAACCGCGGCTCAGCGATTCCGCCGGACCGGTTGAACGGGATCTTCAACCCGATGAAGGCGCGGGAGCCGACGGGGGCCGCGGCGGCCAGCGGACCGACCGGGAACCTCGGCCTGGGGCTCTACATCGCCGAGCGGATCGTGAACGCGCACAAGGGGAGAATCGAAGTGGAGTCGTCGGAAGAGCGCGGCACCACCTTCACGGTTCATCTGCCGCGCGGCGGATAGGCAGGGATGGGTTCAGGCAAGCCTCCGTTCCTGTAGACTCTCTCAACCGTTTTCCGCCGCACCCCCCAGCAGAAACTCCAGCTCGCGCCGCAGCCTTCCGTCGGCGGTGACCGTACGTCTACAGGGGAGCGGCGAGGCGCTGCAGGTCACGCTGTTCTCCCTCCTATCCCATAGCGCGTGACATGCCTGTGTGCCTGCAACCCTGATTGCATGCAACGCTCGCATGGAGGTCTGCTCCATAAAAGAGCAAGCTCGCGGTACACGGGTCCAGTACCGACCCGACGTACCTACCCCGCACGGGTCTGGATTGCCGCCAGCACTGCACCGGGAGGCTCGCACGCGATTGCGGACTTCCTGAAGTCTTTGACATTCCGCGTAACGATCCAATCGGCGTTCACCTTGACGGCACAGGCCGCCTGAACCGCGTCTTCGAAGTCCGCGAATCCAAACGCGAGTGCCTGAAGAAGCTCGGCATTTTCCGCCGCAACCACCGAAAAAATGCGGAGCAGCCGCGTGACCGCCGCATCGGCAACACCCCGATCCCTGCGGTTCTCGCGAACGATGTAATGGATCGTGGGGATGGTATGGCCCGCTAGGTAGCCCTCGGCGCGGCCCTCTTGAATCGCTGAAAAGAGGAGCGCGCCCTCGGTGACCCAAGGGTCGCGCTCCAGAATGACATCCAGGGCCACGTTGATATCGATCAGCAGCCTCATCGGCCGTACTTTTCTAACAGGTGCTTCCGATAGCTTTCTCGGTCCGACTCCCCCGCACCGATCCCGATCAGGCTCCGCACGTCAGGTGTGAGGGAATCACCTGGCTCGTCTTCCAGCGGAAGGTGAGCGAGGAAGTCGTCCACGAGCTTGGAGATGCTGACCCCATGAAGCTGGGTGTAGCGCTGTCCGCGCTCCAGCGATTCCCGCTCTACCGACAGGTTCAGGCTTTGTTTCGGCA
>JALZKG010000002.1 GCA_030859365.1 Gemmatimonadota bacterium | reverse complement strand
CCCCCCTTGCTGGACTCGGGGCCGGGGCTTGCGGGGGCTACACGGGCTCCGCCTGCCCCAGCTCCACCGGGTGATCCACCGGGTGCGGGATCAGCGCCTCCCCCTCGGAGCGCGCCACGAAGGCGGCGCAGCTCAGGTCCCCCACCACGTTCACCGCGGTGCGCAGCATGTCGAGGATGCGGTCGACCCCGAGGATCAGCGCGATCCCCGCGGCGGCCTGCCCCGCCATCCCCACCGACTGGAGCACCAGGATCAGGGTGATGATCCCGGCGCTCGGCACCCCGGCGGTCCCCACCGAGGCCAGCGTCGCGGTCAGCACGATGGTGAGCAGCGCCCCGATCGAAAGGTCCACCCCGTACACCTGCGCGATGAAGACCGTCGCCACCCCCTGGTAGAGCGCGGTGCCGTCCATGTTGATGGTGGCGCCGAGGGGGAGCACGAAGGAGGAGACCTGCTTGGAGACGCCGAGGTTCTCCTCCGCCTTTTCCATCGTGACCGGGAGCGTGGCGTTCGACGAGGAGGTGGAGAACGCGATCAGCGGCACCTCGCGGATCCTCCGAAAGAAGACCAGCGGGTTCAGCTTCGCGAGCAGCGTGACCAGCATTCCGTAGGTGCCGACCGCGTGGAGAAGGAGCCCGAACACCACCACGCCCGAGTACACGGCGAGGCTCTGCAGCACCTCCAGGCCGAAGCGCGAGATCACCGAGGCGATCAGCGCGAACACGGCGTACGGCGCCAGCTTCATGATCCAGTCGATGATGATCATGCTGGCATCGTTGATCCCGTGCATAAAGGTCAGGATCGCGTCTCTGCGCGCCGGGATCAGCAGCGACACCGCGGCGCCGAACACCAGCACGAATACGATCAGCGGGAGCATGTTCCCCTCGGCGGCGGCGGCCACCGGGTTGCGGGGGATCATGTTGAGAAATGTCTCCCAGATGTCCGGACGCTCCGCCGCGACGCTGACACGGCTCGCGGCTTCTCCGCCGTACTCCGCCGCGAGCTGATCGCGAGACGCCGGCGAGATGCGGCTCCCCGGCTTCACCGCCGTCGCCAGCGTAAGGCCGATGGTGATGGCGAAGGCGGTCGTCAGCAGGTAGTAGCCGATCGTCTTACCGCCGATGCGGCCCAGCTTGCGGATGTCCCCGAGCGACGCGACGCCGATCAGCAGCGAGGCGACCACCAGCGGGATCACGATCATGGTGATCGCCCGGATGAACGCGCCCCCGGCGAAGTTGAGGACAGGAAGGATGGCGTCGCTCCACGCGGGAGCGTCCGCGAAGCCGAGCACGTTGACCGCGGCACCCACGGCCGCTCCCGCGACGAGGCCGAGGGAGATCTTGGTGTACAGTTGCATGGATGCCTGGAGTGGAAGGGGGAGAGGACGAGATCCGCGGCCTACGCCCCCGGCGAGGGGCGCTCAGTGCGCAGCACGCGCGAGAAAGCGCGCGACGCCAGCCTGTGTATCCGGAGTCATCCGCGCGACCACGTTCAGATCCGCACCCGCGCGAATCGCGGCCTCGAATCCCATGGCGTCGGTGTGGTACAGGAGCCGCTTCGAAAGTTGCACCGCGCTGGCGGAGCGCTCCGCCAGCGCCGCGAGGTATGCGTCCGTCCCGCTTTCGAAGCCGTCTTCAGGAAATACCTGGTTGACCAGCCCGATCCGCTCCGCTTCGGCCGCCGTGATCGGCGCTCCGACGGCGATCAGCTCGAACGCGCGCTTCTCCGAAACGTTGCGTCGCAGGATGGCCATCACCATCGCCGGAACGAAACCGATCGAGACCTCCGGGTAGCCGAAGCTTGCCCCCTGGGCGGCGAGCACCAGATCGCACGAGGTCGCCAGGCCGCAGCCGCCCGCGAGTGCCCTGCCCCGCACCAGCGCCACTATCGGCTTGCGGAGCCGGCGAGGGAGGAGAAAGAGCTCGGCGAGCGCGTCGACGTCCTCCACGTTCTCCATCACCGAGCCTTCGGCGATGCGGCGCAGCGAGGACAGATCCGCCCCCGAGCAGAAGTCGGCGCCCGTCCCCTCCAGGGCGATCACTCGCACCCCTGGGTCCCGGTCCGCGTCCGCCAGCGCGCCCTTCAACGCATCGATCAACGCGGCGTCCAGGGCGTTGCGCTTTGCCGGACGGTTCAGCACCAGGCGGAGCACGGCGCCGCTTCGGCGCTGGAGTAGCACCTCCGGCGGGCTCACCGCGGGGAGGCGCCGTGCGCCAGTCCCGCGATCTCGTCGGGCACGTCCAGCTCCATGCGGAGCATCGCCGTGGAGAGCGTCTTCCCCTGCGCGTCGGTCTTGAGCGAGACGGTCCCGCCACCGCCGAGCGAGTTGTGCAGGAGAAAGTTGAGCGCCTCCAAGTTGGGCAGCTCGAACCGCTCCACCTCCCCGAGACAGATCCCGCGGAAGTGCTCGCGGACCCGCTCCCGCGTGAGCTGCTCTACCAGAACGGGGTAGAACTCCGGACGCAGGGCGATCACCCCGACGTTGGCGGTATCGCCCTTGTCCCCCGAGCGGGTGTGGGCGAGGTCCAGCAGACGAACTCTGGGCATGTGCAATCGGGGAGTGAATGGCTCGACAGGATGCGTCCGCTCCCTCCCCGCGGGCGGAGCCTCCGAGCCGGACGGATGAGGTTCCGGCGATCACCACGACGGCGAGCAGGACCAGCGCCGCGATCGGCACCGGAAAGCCGCTCAGCAGCCGACCGACCACCAGGACACCGCCGGGAATGACCAGCAGCGTCTTCCAGCTGTTCTGTATTACGCGCGCGACGTCACGAACCTCCCGCAGGGGAAACCCGGGTCATCCCCTGCCGCGCTGCATGCGATACGCCGGGGGCGCCGCCCCGCTACGCGTGGTAGTTCGGCGCCTCGCGCGTGATGGTCACGTCGTGCGGATGGGACTCCCGCAGCCCTCCGCCGGTGATGCGGACGAACTGCGGCTCGGTGCGCAACGCCTCCACGTCCGCGCACCCCAGGTACCCCATGGCGGAGCGGAGCCCCCCCACCAGCTGGTACAGCGTGTCGGAGACCGGTCCCTTGTAGGGAAGCCGCCCCTCGATCCCCTCCGGAACGAATTTGCGCCCCTCCGCGGCATCCTGGAAGTAGCGGTCGGCGGAGCCTTCCTCCATCGCGCCGAGACTCCCCATCCCCCGCACCGTCTTGAAGCGTCGGCCTTCGAGCAGAAACGCCTCGCCGGGGCTTTCCTCGGTGCCGGCCAGCATGGAGCCCATCATCACGGAGTGGGCACCGGCGGCGATCGCCTTGACCACGTCGCCCGAGTACTTGATCCCGCCGTCGGCGATGATCGGAACCGCCCCCGCCACCCCCTCCACCGCCTCCAGCACCGCGGAAAGCTGCGGCACGCCGACGCCGGTCACCACGCGGGTCGTGCAGATGGAGCCGGGGCCGACACCGACCTTGACCGCATCCACCCCCCGCTCGACCAGCGCGGCCGCTCCCTCACGGGTGGCGACGTTGCCGGCGATGATCTGGGCGTCGGGGAAGTGCTCCCGCACGCGCCCCACGGCGTCCAGTACGCCCACCGAATGGCCGTGGGCGGTGTCGATCACCAGCACGTCGACCCCGGCCTCCAGCAGGGCGCGTGCGCGCTCCGCGTCCGCAGGCGAAGCCCCGATCGCGGCCCCCACGCGGAGCCGCCCGTGCTCGTCCTTGGACGCATTCGGAAACTGCATCCGCTTGCGGATGTCCTTGACGGTGATCAGCCCCCGAAGCTGGCCTTCCTCACCGATCACCGGAAGCTTCTCGATGCGGTGCTGATGGAGGATGCGTTCCGCGTCCGCCAGCGAGGTTCCCACCGGAGCGGTGACCAGCGTCTCGTGCGTCATCACCTCGGACACCGGACGTGCGACGTCGGTTTCAAACTGCAGGTCACGGTGGGTCAGGATCCCGACCAGCCGGCCCGACGCGTCCACCACCGGGACACCGCTGATCCCGAAGCGGTCCATCACCCGCAGCGCCTCGCCCAGCGATGCGTCCGGGCGGACGGTGACGGGGTTCTGGATCATCCCGCTTTCGGAGCGCTTGACGCGATCCACCTCTTCGCTCTGCCGGGCGACGCTCATGTTCTTGTGGATGATCCCGATCCCGCCCTCCCGCGCCATCGTGATCGCCATGCGCGATTCGGTTACGGTGTCCATCGCGGCGGAGACCAGGGGGATGGCGAGCGTGATGGAGCGCGTCAGCCGGCTGGCCAGGCCGGTGTCGCGCGGGTGCACCTCGGAGCGACGCGGAACGAGCAGAACGTCGTCAAAGGTGAGCCCCTCCCCGAGAAAGCGGGGCGGAAGTCCTGCGGAGCGGATCATCGGGCGGCCCCCCTGTGCGACGCCCGCCGGGCAGCCTCGTCGTCCGGGGGGAGGACGGCGGGGACTGCCACGGCGGGCGTGGAGCGCGTGCGTACGGTTTCCATGGGGAAATCTACGGCCCCCGATCCGCGGCTGTCAACGCCGCAGGGGTCCGGCCTCAGGCTTCAGCCGAGGCGCTGCCCCAGCAGGCTGCGCACCCGGTCGGGAAGAAACGATCCCGCTCGGTCGAGCGCGGCGATTGCGGTCTCCAGACTCCCCACGTCCCCGTCCCAGTGGTCGAGCAGGACGTCGACCCCGGCGTTGTTCAGAAGGCGATCCAGCGCAAGCGCCAGCAGGTACAGGTCGTCTACCTGCCCCAGAAACGGGATGAAGTCCGGAATCAGGTCTATCGGCCAGGCCAGGTAGGCCACCGTCGCCGCGAGGATCCCCTTGTCCACCCGGGACACGCGTGGATCGGTGATCAGCCGGCCGAGCAGCTTGGCGAAGTTGGGGATATCGCGGATCAGCGCCATCACCGTTTCGCGGTCCGTTCCGTCCGGAATGCGCGCACCGCGCCGCAGCCGGGGAGCGGAAAGGCTGCGCTCTTCCGGTAGCGGGTCGCCCTCAAAAGCGTCTACGGGGGAGCTGTCCTGTCGGGGTGCGGTCATCACTGCTCCGATCTGGGTGAAGGGGGCGCGGGAGTTGCGGAGTCACGAGCCGGTCCGGCTGGATCCCCGATGGGACCGGATGCGGGGAGCGCCGCGTCCTCGCTCCGCGTCGGGGGATCGACGTCCCGGAGAAGGGAGCGCCCCGCGTCGGCGAGCCCGCTGAAGACCCGGTTGGCGGTGCCGACCACGTCGAGTGTCCCGCGGATGGCGCGGATCCCGACCCCCTGGGCGCGCATCTTGTCCTCCCACACCTCACCGAACCTTTGCAGCGGCCTGGCGGGCCGCACCGTGGAACGGGCGTACTTGGAGGCGAGAAACTCGACGTAGTCGAGCGCCTGGTAGACGCGCTCGTCAGGGAGCGCCTCGATGTTGCGCAGCAGACGGTCGCGGAGGGTGTCGTGCATCATGGGGAGCGGGAAGGAGGGGTGCGGACGGGGACGAGTTCACCGGCCGGGCGACACGGACGTCAATATAGGTGCCACCGGCGCCGGCTTCAACGCACGGGGACGCGCCCCCGCGTCCGCCCTTGCCGCAGCTTCGTTTCGCCGCTTACGTTGGCGCGCACTCTTGGTGCTTCCTCCAGCCCCGGAATCCCGTTGCAGACATTGCGCCACCTCGGCCCTCTGTCCGCCACGCTTCTGCTCGCGTTCTCCCTCGCGACGGGGAGCGCGGCCGCGCAGGGCGCCGGGGTGGACAGCACGGCTCACCCCGCGCAGACGGAGGCCCGCGGGGGCGGCGCGAAGGGAGCGGCTTCGGCGCTGCTACTCTGGGGAG
>JALZKG010000466.1 GCA_030859365.1 Gemmatimonadota bacterium | reverse complement strand
CGCGGGAAGGGGGATGCGGAGGCGGGCCGCTGAAGTTACGGCTTCCGGTCGGCGGGGCAAGATCGAAGAGAACCGATCTTGCAGGGAAGGGCGTGTGCTGCGCCCCCAGGGTGGCCGCCGGAGGGCGTCTCCCCACGTCCTCGACACCCCCGCAAACGTGCATTCCCGGGCGATTTCATGGTGGATACTTCGCGGTTGATGGTCAGCGTTTCCGGGCTTCGCGGACGGGTCGGATACGGCCTCACTCCGGAAATCATTGCGCACTTCGCCGCCGCGTTCGGGGCGTATGCGCGGCAGCGCGGTCCGGGGCGCACGGTGGTGCTCGGCCGGGACTCCCGCGTCTCCGGACCCATGTTCGCCCGGGCGGCCACCGCCGCCCTGCAATCCGTCGGGTGCGACGTCGTGGACGTCGGCGTCGCACCGACCCCCTCGGTGCAGTTGGCGGTCGAGGAGGGGCGAGCGGCCGGCGGCCTTGCGGTGACGGCGAGCCACAACCCGGTGGAGTGGAACGCGCTGAAGTTCATCGGCCCCTCCGGGATGTTCCTGGACGCGGAGGAGGGGACGGAGATGCGCCGATTCCTGGAGGGGGAGATCCCGCGCGCGGAGTGGGACGCGCTCGGCGGCTGGTCGGAGGACGACGGCGCGGTGAAGCGTCACCTGCGGAGGATACTGGAGATCCCCATTCTGGACGTCGAGGCGATCCGCAGGCGCCGCTTCCGGGTCGCGCTGGATTGCGTCCGCGGCGCCGGCGGGACCATCTTTCCCCGCCTGCTGGAGGCGCTGGGGTGCCAGGTGCACGCCATCAACCTCGAGACCGACGGTCGCTTTCCGCGGGAGCCGGAGCCGGTGGCCGAGAACCTGGGCGAGTTGGAGGCGCTGGTCCGCAGCAGCGGCGCCGACGTGGGCTTCGCGACCGATCCGGACGTGGACCGATTGTCGCTGGTTTCGGAAGCCGGGCGGGCCATCGGGGAGGACTACACCCTCGCCCTCGCGGCGATGCTGGTGCTCCGCCGCCGCCCCGGTCCCGTGGTCACCAACCTGTCGACCAGCCGGCTCATGGACGACGTCGCGGAGGCGGCGGGGGTGCCTCTGATCCGCGCTCCGGTGGGGGAGATCAACGTGGCGCGCCGGATGCAGGCGGAGGGCGCGACCATCGGGGGCGAGGGGAACGGCGGGGTGATCCTGCCGGACGTCCACCTGACCCGCGACGCCCCGGTGGCCGCCGCGCTGATCCTGCAGCTCCTCGCGGAGTCGGACCGGCCGCTGTCGGAGATCGCGGCGGGGATCGGCAGCTACGAGATCGTCAAGCACAAGGTGGAGCGCCCGTCCGCTCCGCTGGACGAGGTGTACGACGCGCTCGCCGCGAGCAGCGGCGCCACCGAGGCGGACCGGCAGGACGGCCTGCGCCTCGCCTGGCCCTCCGAGCGACGCTGGGCGCACCTCCGCCCCTCGGGGACGGAGCCGATCGTCCGGATCATCGCCGAGGCGCCGACCCGAGCGGAGGCGATGGCGCTCGTGGAAACGCTGCGCGCCGCGCTGCCGGCCTGAAGGTCTCCCACTCACACACAAAGAACAGCTTATGTGCGGTATCGTAGGGTACATCGGAAGCCAGCAGGTCACTCCGCTGCTGATCCAGGGGCTCAAGCGTCTGGAATACCGCGGGTACGACTCCGCCGGGGTGGCGGTGGTGCGCGACGGCACCATCCAGATCCGCAAGGAGGCGGGGAAGATCGCGGAGCTGGAGCGGGTGCTCGCCGAAGATCCCATCCAGGGGGTCTACGGGATCGGTCATACCCGGTGGGCCACGCACGGGCCCCCCACCGACCGCAACGCCCACCCGCACACATCGGAGAACGGCGAGTTCGCACTGGTCCACAACGGCATCGTGGAGAATGCGGCGACGCTGCGGAAGCGGCTGCAGGAGCGCGGCCACACCTTCACCTCGGACACCGACACCGAGGTGCTCGTCCACCTGATCGAGGAGGTGTACGACGCCCGCGACGGCCGCTCGGGCGAGGCGCTGGAACGGGCGGTGGAGACGGCCCTCCAGCAGGTGGAAGGCACCTACGGGATCGCGGTGGTGTCCACGCGCGATCCGCACAAGATCGTCGCCGCGCGGCTGGGGAGCCCGCTGCTGATCGGCGTGGGCGACAACGGGGAAACTTTTGTGGCCTCCGACGCCGCGGCGGTGATCGCCCACACCCGCGACGTGGTGTACCTGGACGACGGCGATATGGCGACCATCACCCGCGACGGCTATACGGTGCACCGCGCCTCCGAGGGGCCGGTGAGCCGCGCGGTGAGCCGGGTGGACTGGGACCTGGGGGAGGTGGAGCGCGGCGGCTACCCGCACTTCATGCTCAAGGAGATCATGGAGCAGCCGGAAACGCTGCGCGAAACCATGCGCGGCCG
>JALZKG010000501.1 GCA_030859365.1 Gemmatimonadota bacterium | reverse complement strand
CGCCGCACCCAGCGCCCGAGTGGCGCTCAGCCGTGGCGCGGCCTCCCGGGCGGCCCGCGTCGCCGCGGCGTCGATCGGCACGTATCCCGTCGGGGGATCGGTGGCGACGCGGACGCCGCCGGGAGCGCCGGGGTCCGGGAGCGCCCGTACCGTGAGGGCCCCCTCGTTGAAGAGAAGGCCGCTGATCTCCGCGGAGTACGGCGCGTCCAGGTCGTCCCACGCCCAGCCGCGCCCCAGCGGCACGTTGTCGAACACGCTGTCCACGCCGACGATGCGGCCGGTGATCCGGCGCACTCCCCGGGAAGCCAGCGAGTCGGCCCAGGCGCGAAAGACGGCGCGCGGGTCCGGGTGGAAGCGTCCGGAGATGGTCGGGTCGCCGCCGCCGCGCACCACCAGGTCTCCTCGCAGCACCCCGTCCCGCACCGGTCCCGTGGCCGCGACCCGGGTGCGGAAGCGGAAGTCCGGCCCCAGCGTTTCCAGCGCCGCGGCTCCCGTCAGCAGCTTGACGTTGGATGCGGGGACGAACATCCGCCGGTCGTTGAGCTGGAACAGGGTGTCGCCACGGTCGAGCGAGCGAACGTGGACCCCCCAGTGTGCGTGGGCGAAGAGGGTATCCGCAAAGAGCGAATCGAGCGAAGCCCGAAGCGCCGCGGTGGGCGAGGCGGTGCGGGCGGGTGCCGGTGCCCGCGACGGTGCGGCGGGTGCGCATGCGGCGGCGACCGCGACGAGCAGCGCCGCGGCGGTGCGTTTCAACCCCTCCTTCACGTGGCCGGTGCGGTGCGCGCGGCGTGTGCCGCGCGGACATCCCGGTGGAGCAGGGCGTCCAGGCTCCACCGCCCTCCGCCGCGGGCGGAAAGGTACAGAAAGACGAAGGCGTACAGCGCCGCCAGCTCGCCGCGGTTCATGATGGGCCAGAAGCCTTCCGGCGCGTGGGCTATGAAGTACGCCGCCGCCATCATCCCGGCGAGCACGAACGCGACGGGGCGGGTAAAGAGCCCCAGCAGGATCATCAGCCCGCCGAAGAACTCCAGCACCCCCGCCAGCCCCATCAGGGAGACCACCTCCTCCACCTGCTGCCCGCCGAGGGCGCCGAACAGCTTCTGCGCCCCGTGCTGCATGAACATGAAGCCGGTGACGACGCGGAGCAGGACCAGGGTGACGTCCTCGAAGCGGTGCATGAAGAAGGGGTTCATGGCTCGGCGGGTTGGCGAAGGGAGTGGACTGCTCGGTCCCAACATGGTGGGAGCGGGCCGGCAGCGTCAACCGCTCTCCGCCCCGGAGAGGGCTCGACCGTGAGGGTCGGTGTTGCCCAGCTCCTTCCCGCGCCCCACGTTGCCTCTCGGGAGGATAC
The DNA here is from genome assembly GCA_030859365.1 of Gemmatimonadota bacterium. GTDB lineage: Bacteria > Gemmatimonadota > Gemmatimonadetes > Longimicrobiales > Longimicrobiaceae > JALZKG01. The sequence goes on along the minus strand of JALZKG010000501.1, from coordinate 6,310 downwards.
CATCGTGGCGACGCGACTGGCCCTTTGTCGAGCAGCACGACCTCGGCTGGGTCCTCACCGCGCCCATCGACGTGCTCCTGGCCGAGGGCGAATACGTGGAGCCGGACCTGGTGTTCGTCCAACCCGAGCGCCTGGGCATCATCAGCTATCGAGGGATCGAGGGCCCGCCGGACCTGGTCGTGGAAATCGCCTCCATGATCCGCTGGACGGCGTGGATCTCGTCCTCGTTCACGGTGTGCCCCATTCCCGGGTAGATCCGCTCGGTCACGTCGCCGCCCAGCGCCGACAGCGCCTCGGCGGTCTCCGCCACCCGCTCACGGGGAATGTGCGGGTCACGGTCGCTGCACCCCAGAAAGACCGGGGTTCCGTCGAGCGAGCCTCCGTACTCGCGCGGCGTCCCCGGCGGGCCGATCAGTCCACCGCTCAGCCCCACGACGCCACCGAGCCGGCGCGCGTTGCAGGCTGCCCACTCCAGCGCCAGGCACGCGCCCTGGGAGAAGCCGAGCAGAACGGTGCGCTCCGGCGGGATGCCGCGTCGCTCCAGCTCGGCCACGAGATCCCCCACCACGGCGAGCCCGGAGGAAAGCCCCGGCTCGTTCTGCTCCCTCGGTGCCAGAAAGGAGAAGGGGTACCAGGCGAAGCCCGCCGCCTGCGGCGCCAGGTAGGCCCACCCCGGGTGCCCCAGCTCGTCGGCGAGGGTGAGGATGCTCGCGGCGGTGGCGCCCCGGCCGTGCACCATCACCATCGCGGCGTCGGCGTCCTCCGGCGCCTCTCCGGCGAGGACGACGGGCTGCCCGCCGTGGGGGGTGTTCCGGTACCGCGTACCCTGTTGCATCCGTGTTCTCCGTGGAGGTGAAGAGGGTGCTGAGGTGAGATCCTGCGCGATCCCGGACCGAGACTGTCTCGTGCACCCTGGCGAGCACGAAGGGGGCCTCGGCCCCGTGGACGGGATGTACGTGCGGCCGGGTGGAGTACCGCGGCCGGCCAGCGATCCTGAGCGTCAATCGCGACATGACCGAGCGGAATCAGTTGGAGGAGCAGCTGCGCCAGGCACATAAGATGGAGGCGGTGGGACGGCTGGCGGGAGGAATCGCCCACGACTTCAACAACATCCTGACCGCCGTCAAGGGGAACGTCCACCTCATGCTCCTTGACCTCCCCTCGGAAGAGCCGCTCCGCCAGGACGTCGAAGAGATCGGCCTGCTCGCCGACCGCGCGGCGGAGCTGACCCGGCAGCTGCTCTCCTTCAGCCGCACGCAGGTGCTCCAGCTACGGGTGGTCGACCTGAACGATCTGGTATCGGGGACCGGAAAGATGCTCCGCCGCGTGATGGGCGAGGACGTGGAGCTGGAAACGGAGCTGGACCCGGCGCTCGGAAGGGTCCGGGTGGATGCGGGGCAGATGGAGCAGGTGCTGATGAACCTGGCGGTCAACGCCCGCGACGCCATGCGCCTGGGGGGAACGTTGCGGATCGAAAGCCGCAACGCCGGGGATTGGGTGCTGCTCCGAATCAGCGACACCGGGTGCGGGATGGACGCCGCAACGCGGGCGCGGGCGTTCGAGCCCTTCTTCACCACCAAGGGAATTGGCGACGGAACCGGGCTCGGGCTTTCCACGGTCTACGCGATCGTGGAGCGGCTCGGTGGACGGATTGAGCTCCGCAGCGAGGTGGGGCTCGGCACCAGCTTCGCCATCTACCTTCCGCGCACGGAGGAGACACGCGCCGGCGAGGCTCCGTCGGCCCCCATCCATGGAGCGGAGCCCCCGGCGACGGGAACCGTGCTGCTGCTGGAGGACGACGACGCGGTGCGGAGCTGGACGCGCCGCATCCTGGAGCGAAGCGGGTACTCCGTGCTCGAAGCGCGGAACCCCAGCGAGGCGATCCGGACCGCCCAGGACACGGGGTGGCCCATCGACCTGCTGCTCGCCGACGTGGTCCTCCCCGGCGGCAGCGGGTGCAGTGTGGCCGCGGAGCTGCTCGCGGAGCGGCCCGGTCTGCCGGTGCTGTACATGTCGGGGTACACGGACGAGGCGATCATCCACCTCGGCGTGCTGGACGGCACGACTCCCTTTCTCCAGAAGCCCTTCGATCCCGACGCTCTGACCAAGAAGGTCCGCGAGCTGCTGGTCACCCGCTGAACCCAGCGGGCCGCCGCTACACCCCCAGCCGCTCCCGGATCTCCGCGACGATCTGGTCGGGCGCGGGGGACACGTCGACGACCAGCGCATCGTCCGGCTGCTCCAGCGTGCGGAGCTGGCTTTCGAGCAGCTCCGGGCTCATGAAGTGGCCCTCGCGCTTCCGCAGCCGCTCCTCGATCACCTCCGCTGGTGCCTCCAGGTCCACCAACCGCACGTCCCCCGTTCCGTCCATCAGGATGTCGCGGTACGCCTGCTTCAGCGCGGAGCAGGCGAGCACCGCGTCGACTCCTTCGGCGCGCAGGTGCAGCAGGCAATCCCGTATCGCCAGGAGCCAGGGGCGGCGGTCCTCGTCGGTGAGCGGGACGCCCGCGCGCATCCGGTCCACGTTTTCCAGCGGGTGCAGGTCGTCCGCGTCCACGAAGCGCCACCCCAGCTCCGCCGCGAGCGCCTCCCCCACGGTCGTTTTGCCGACGCCGGACACCCCCATCAGCAGGATCACCACGGCGGCTACGCGGACCACCCCGCGCCGTCGAGCCTGCGGTCCAGGTCGAAGGCGGCGCTGATCAGCGCGAGGTGGGTGAAGGCCTGCGGAAAGTTGCCCAGGTGCTCGCCGCTGGGGCCGAGCTGCTCCGCGTACAGCCCCAGGTGGTTGGCGTAGGAGAGCATCTTTTCGAACATCAACCGCGCCTGCTGCAGGTCTCCCGAGCGCGACAGGCACTCCGCGTACCAGAAGGAGCAGATGGAGAAGCTCCCTTCCTCCTCCGCGAAGCCGTCGTCCGCGGCGTGCTCCAGGCGATAGCGGTATACCATGGCGTCGTCCACCAGGTCCTTCTCGATGGCGCGCAGCGTGCTCAACCAGCGTGGGTCGGTCGGGCTCACCATCCGGAGAAGCGGCATCAGCAGCGCGGAGGCGTCGGTGGCGTCGCTCCCCTGGTACTGGACGAAGGCTTCCCGCTCCGGATTCCAGAAGTTTTCCCAGATGTCCAGGTAGATGGCGTCCCGTGTCTCGATCCAGCGGACGATGGGGGCGGGGAGGGATCGCTTGCGCGACAGGCGCACCGCCCGGTCCAGCGCGACCCAGCAGAGGAGCCGGGAGTTGAGGAAGTGCTTGGGTTCGCCGCGCACCTCCCAGATCCCCTCGTCGGGCCGGTTCCAGTTCTCGCAGACCCAGTCCACCACCCCCACTAGCCGGGTCCAGAAGTCGTACGAGATGGGCTGGCCGTATTTGTCGTACAGGTAGGCGGCGTCCAGCAGTGCACCGTAGATGTCGAGCTGGAGCTGGTCGTACGCGCCGTTGCCGATGCGCACCGGGCGGGAATCCATGTAGCCGGACAGGTGCGGCAGCTCCCGCTCGGTGAGATCCTCGCCACCGTCGATCCGGTACATCACCTGGAGCGGGCCGGACGGTCCGGGCGCGCCGCAGCGGCGCTCCACCCAGCGCATGAAGGCGGCGGCTTCCTCGGTGAAGCCGATGCGCATCAGCGCGTAGAGCGTGAAGGCGGCGTCGCGCACCCAGGTGTAGCGGTAGTCCCAGTTGCGCCGCCCGCCGATGGCCTCGGGGAGGGCAAATGTGGCGGCCGCGACGAACGACCCTTCCGGCTCGAAGGTGAGCAGCTTCAGCACCAGCGCGGAGCGATGCACCTCGTCCCGCCACCGGCCGCGGTAGGTGGAGTGCCCGATCCATTTCCGCCAGTAGTTGACGGTTTCCTTGAACGCGTTGGGAGCGAAGTCGGGAGCGGTGCAGCGCGGCTCCGCGCCGGAGAGCAGCTCCTCCAGGATGAAGGTGGCACTCTCCCCCTCCTCCAGCGTGAACTCCGCGACGCCGTCGCCCTCCTCGGCCCCGAGGGGGACGGAGGCGTGCAGGCGCAGCGACAGGGGAGCGCCCCCTTCCGGAACGAAGCGCAGCGTGTGCTCGTCCTCGGCTTCGGCGCGGTGCGGCGCGCGCGCGTAATCGAAGCGCGGGGCGCAGCGGACGCGCACCGGAATCCGCCCGTGCACCGCCTTGACGCGCCGCACCACGCAGTGCAGCTCGCGGGCGGCGCCCACGGGCATGAAATCGGAGATCTCCGCCACCGCGCCGGGGGCGAGGAAGCGGGTGAGCAGGACGTTGGTTTCGGGCAGGTACAGCTGCCGCGTCCGGGCCTCCGGGAGCTGCGGCGTGATGGCGAAGGATCCCCCCCGCTCCCGGTCGAGCAGCGAAGCGAAGACGGTGGGCGAGTCGAAGTGCGGCGCGCACATGAAGTCGATCGTCCCGTTCAGGCCGACCAGCGCCACGGTGTGCAGGTCGCCGATGACGCCGTGATGCTCGATGGGCGGGTACTCCCCGGCCCCGGCGGGGAAAACGCCCGCCGCCGTCTGCATCAGGGCGCCAGGTCCGGCCGGGTCGCCGCCGTGCGGGCTGCGCCTGCGCTGTCGGACGGAGCCGCCGCGGCCGCACCCGACGCTTCCTCCATCCGCTTCAAGCGCCCGTTGAGCCGTCCCACCAAAATGCGGGTGGCGCGCAGGTCGTGGTTGGACTCGATCAGCATCAGCGCCAGATCCGCCGCGCCCCAGAGCAGACCGGCGAAGACGATCAGGCGGGGCACCTCCACCAGCAGCGCCGGGATCGCCGCGGCGCCCTGCCGCATGAAGCCGATCACCACCTCGCCGATCATCAGGACGAGGAGCAGCAGGGCGAGCACCTTGAACAGGCGGGCGATGTAGCGCAGCCCCGCGTGCGGCTCCAGATCGTCGTCGCGCACCTGCATGGCGGCGGGCGTATCGGGTTCGTGGGAGGCACGCTCCACGCGGCCATGCTCGCTCCGCTCCGGGGCGGCGGCCGGCTCCACCCGGATCTCTGTCTGCTCGCGTGTGTCCACGTGTGCTCCTTGCTAGGTTGAGGTGCGCGTCTACCAGCGCGCGCGGGTGCCGCGGGTGTCGATGTGCACCATCCCGGAGTGTCCGCCGGTAGGGCGATATACCCCGATCCCGCCGATCAGCTGCGGGTGCTTGCGCTCCACCCGCTCCGCGGCCTGAGCGACGATCCGCGCGTCGGCGACCGTCACGCGGCCGTCGCCGTTCAGATCGTCCATCCGCCCGTTGCGGTCGTTGTCGATGGCGATGTCCGCCGCGTCCCCGTACATGTGGCGCGAAAGGGCGCCGCGGCCGCGCGGGTCTCCGCCGCTCCGATTGTAGGTGGGGGTGCGGAAGCCGCTGACCACGAAGACGTTCTCCACCGGGTGCCCCATCAGCTCCAACTCCTGGAGGGTCAGCTCCAGCTTGTCGAGCAGCCGCGGAGACAGGAGCAGGTACTTGGGCCACACGTTGTCCTGCCCCTTGGTCAGGAAGTCCCCCAGCCGGAAGTGCTCCGAAACCTGCAGGTTGCGGTTCTCCGGGGTGACCTCGATGAAGCCGCGTGGCGGCGCGTACGCGGGGGTGCTGGGCGTGCCGCCGCTCTCGAATGGCCAGCTTCCGATCATGTAGTGGCCGATTCGCCCGCTCCGCCGCTCCGAAGCGGGAACCGGGGTGATCACGGACAGGTCCGGGATCTGCCGCACGCCGTCGCGCATGCTCAGCAGCACGTTCCAGATCCCCGGGTTGGTCGGTGCCACCTGACCCGGCGCGGAGCTTCCTGCCGAGATGGGCTGATACTCCAGCTCCACCCCCGGTGGGAGGTCTTCCGGGAGCAGTGCCCCCGTGTGGGGATCGGGGATGATGACGCGCACCGCACCGCTCGCCCCGCGGTACGACGCAAGCGCCGGCTCCAGCCGGGCGATCATCTCATCCAGCGCGAAGGGTGCGGGCGGCGGCGCGCGCGGGGAGAGCGGGCTGGTGGTGATGCGGGTGGAAAACGGAGTGACCGACTCGCCCGTGCGGTCGGCCGTGGCGATGGCGTACCCCCACCCCGTGACGAAGAGCGCCACCAGAAGGGTGCTGCCGATGTTGAAGCGGCGCTCTCCCCGCGGGGAAAGGCCGGCGCGCTCCCAGCGGGAGACGGGCTCGCGGACGAGCGGAAAAAGCAGCGGATCGGCGTGCGTGTTCATGTCGGTGCCCGCGCATTCATCATCCGTGCCGCGAGCCGGCTTCCCCCGCCGCCCCGCACACATTTCGCGCAATCTTTTCCGGGGCGGTGCGGCGGCGTGCGGCCCCGCGCCCGTGCTCCCGCCACGGACACAGCGGCGCAGGCGCGTGC
>JALZKG010000485.1 GCA_030859365.1 Gemmatimonadota bacterium | reverse complement strand
GAGCAGAAGCGAGCCCAGGTCGCGCATCTCCATCTTGAGCAGCCCGTGGGCGACGAGCGGATCCTCCGACTTGAAGGAGTTGGAGCAGACGATCTCCCCCAGCAGCTCCGTCTGATGCGCCGCCGTGCGCCGCACCGGGCGCATCTCCAGCAGCGTGACCGCGTGCCCCCGCTCCGCGAGCCCCCACGCGGCTTCGCTCCCGGCCAGGCCGCCACCCACCACCGTTACCTCCGCCATCCGGATTCCTTTCACCCCTTCGCTTTGCCGCGCGTGCTCTTCGGGGCAGGCTTCTTGGTGGCCGCCTTCTTTGCCACGGGCTTCCTAGCGCCCCCGCTCGCGGCCGCCGTGCGCCCGCCCTTCTTCGGCTTTGCCGTCGCCGCCCGCTCCGCGAGCAGCGCGACCGCCTGCTCCACGCCGATCTCCTCGGGCGATACTCCCTTGGGGAGCGAGGCGTTGACGTCGCCGTGCTTCACGTACGGACCGTACCGCCCCTCGAAAACGGCGATCGGCTCGCCATCGGCCGGGTGCGCGCCGACGGTGCGTAGCGGCTCGGCGGTGCGGCGCCCTCGCTTCGGCTCGGCCAGCAGCTCCAGCGCCCGCGGCAAGCCCACGGTGTATACGTCGTCGCCCCCGCCGAGCGAGCGAAATTCTCCCTCGTGCACCACGAAAGGACCGAAACGGCCGACGCCGGCGTCGACCGGCTTCCCCGTTTCGGGGTGGGTGCCGAGGACCCGCGGCAGGGAAAGCAGCCGCACCGCGAGCTCCGGCGTCGCCTGTCCCGGGTCCATGCCGCGCGGCAGGGAGGCACGGCGTGGCTTCGGGTTCTCGTCCGTCGCCTGGCCGAGCTGCACGTAGGGGCCGAACCGCCCCTGCAGCAGATAGATCGGCTCGCCGCTGTCGGGGTGTGTCCCCAGCGCCTCCGGACCTTCGGACTTGGCGCGCAGCAGCGCCGTGACCTGCTCTTCCGACAGGTCGGCCGGAGCCACTCCTTCGGGGAGGGAGGCGGTGACCGATTCCCCCTCCTCCGTCGACTCCACGAACGGCCCGAACTTGCCGATGCGGATGCGCGCGGTGAGATCCGGGAAGATCAGGGTCGAAGCTTCCCGCGGGTCGATCCGCTCCTCCCCCTCCCGAACGCGCGCTTCGATCCCTTCCGGACCGGAAAAGAACTCCCGCAGATAGGGGAGCCACTCCGCCTCCCCTTCGGCGATCTCGTCGAGCTGCTCCTCCATCCGCGCGGTGAACCGCGTGTCGACCAGCGATGGAAAGGACGTTTCCAGCAGCCCGGTGACCGCGAAGGCGGTGAAGGTCGGAATCAGCTGGTTTGCGGTTCGCTCCACGTAACCGCGGTCGACGATGGTGCCGATGATGCTGGCGTAGGTGCTCGGACGTCCGATCCCCTCGTTCTCCAGCGTCTTCACGAGCGTCGCTTCCGTGAAGCGAGCCGGAGGCTGCGTCTCGTGTCCGACCGCGTCGAGCGCTCGCAACGCGGGGCGGTCGCCCTGGCGCAGCGGCGGCAGCGGCTCGTCCCGGTCCTCCAGCGCGGCGTCCGGGTCGTCGCTCCCCTCCACGTAGGCGCGGAAGAAGCCGGGGAAGTCGATCCGCTTGCCCGAAGCCCGGAACACCGCTTCCTCCGCCGCGATTAGCGCGGACAGATGAGTCTGCCGTGCCTCCGCCATCTGGCTCGCCACGGTGCGTTTCCAGATCAGGTCGTAGAGCGCCGCCTCCACGCCGGAAAGCCCCAGCTCCCCGACGGTGCGCATCTCGGTCCCGGCGGGACGGATCGCCTCGTGCGCCTCCTGCGCGCCCTTGCTGCGGGTGGTGAACTGCCGCGGCTCCGGGCTCAGGTACTCCGCCCCATAATTGGCACGGATCCGCCCCCGCGCGGCGTCGATCGCCTGCTGCGACAGGTGGACCGAGTCGGTCCGCATGTAGGTGATCCACCCCTCCTCGTACAGTCGCTGCGCGATCCGCATGGTGTCGCGGGCGGCGAGGCGGAGTTTGCGGTTCGCCTCCTGCTGGAGCGTGGAAGTGGTAAACGGAGGCGCCGGCCGGCGGACGGACGGCTTTTCCTCAGTCTCGGTGACCCGCCACTCCGCGGAGCGGAGCCGCTCGGTCAGGGCACGTGCCGCGGCTTCGTCCAGAAGCAGCACGCCGCGATCGGCGCGGACTCGGCCAGTGTGTTCGTCGAAGTCCTTGCCGGTGGCGACGCGCCGGTCCGCCACCGAAACGAGCTGGGCTCCGAACTGTACCCCCTCGTGCGCCAGAGAGGCCTTGAGGTCCCAGAAGCTTCCCGAGCGGAAGGCGCGGCGCTCGCGCTCACGCTGCACGAGCAGCCGTACCGCCACCGACTGCACCCGTCCCGCGGAAAGCCCGCCCGCAATTTTTTTCCAGAGCAGCGGAGACACCGTGTAGCCCACCAGCCGGTCCAGGATGCGGCGCGTCTCCTGCGCGCGAACCACCTGCTCGTCGATCTGGCGGGGGGCGCGCAGCGCTTCGCGGATCGCCTCGGGGGTGATCTCGTGGAAGACGATGCGGGAGATGGGTATCTTCGGCTGCAGCACCTGCACCAGGTGCCATCCGATGCTTTCTCCCTCGCGGTCCTCATCGGTCGCCACCACCAGCTCGTCCACTCCCCGAAGCATCCCCTTCAGCTCCGACACCAGCTTCTTTTTCGACGCGGGGACGACGTACAGCGGCTCGAAGTCGGCGGCCACGTTGACGCCGAGCCGCGCCCACTCCTCCGCCTTGACCGACGGCGGGATGTCGGCCGCGGATTCCGGGAGGTCGCGCACGTGCCCCATGGACGCGGCCACGCGGTACCCCTCGGGGAGAAAGGCACGAATCGTCCGGGCCTTGGTGGGCGACTCCACCACCACCAGGCGGGTCTTGGTTGCTGCCATCAGCTTTGCTTTCAGGAAGATCCGGAAGGCGGCGGGGCTACGCCGCGCGCCGCCAGAAGGTTCAGCAGATCGGTGCAGATGTTCTCGGGATCACGTCCGTCCGTGTCCAGCGCGACGTCGGCCCGTCGGTAGAAGCGCTCGCGTTCGCGGAGCAGCTCCCGCACCCGCCCCTCCGGATCGGAGGTTTGCAGAAGCGGGCGGGAGCCCCCCTGCCCCGCCACGCGGGTGAGCACCTCAGAGGGAGAAACGCGCAGCCACGCGAAGAAGGTGCCGGATGCGAGCCGATCCCACAACCCCGGCTGCGCCGCCCAGCCGCCCCCGGTCGACAGCACGGCCCGCTCCGCTGCCTTCAGCGCCTCGGTGGCCGCGGCTTCGCGGGCGCGGAAGCCGGGCTCCCCTTCCCGGGCGAAGATCTCGGCGACCGGCCGCCCGGCGGCCCGCTCGACCTCCAGGTCCAGGTCCCGATGCTCCCAGCCGAGCCGGAGCGCCAGAGCGGCGCCGACGCGGGTCTTCCCGGCCGCCATGAAGCCGACGAGGACGATGCGCCGGGGAGCGCCCTCAGTCACGTGGGGCGCGCTCTCGCAGCCGCTCCAGGTAGCCGTCACGGTTGCGGCGCAGCTCGCCAAGCGAATCGCCGCCGAACTTTTCCAGCATCGCCCCGGCGAGTACGATGGCGACCATCGCCTCCGCCACCACCCCCGCCGCGGGGACAGCGCACACGTCGGAGCGCTCGCGCACCGCTTCACCGGCCGCCCCCGTGCGGAGATCCACGGTGGCGAGGGGCCGCATCAGCGTGGAGATCGGCTTCATCGCGCCGCGCACCACCAGCGGGGCGCCGGTGGTGATCCCCCCCTCCAGCCCCCCCGCCCCGTTCCCGCTCCGCCCGTAGCCGCCCCCGGCGAGCGCGCCGTCGTCCCGGACGATGGCGTCGTGCACCCGCGAGCCGGGGCGCGCCGCGGCCTCGAAGCCGAGGCCGAGCTCCACCCCCTTCACCGCCTGGATTGACATCACCGCGGCCGCGAGCCGGCCGTCCAGCTTGCGGTCCCAGGAAACGTGGGAGCCGAGCCCCGCCGGGAGGCCGTTCGTCACCACTTCGAAGACCCCGCCCAGCGTATCGCCGGCGTGCTTCGCCGCGTCGATGCGGTCGATCATCCGCCCCTCCGCGTCGGGATCGAGGCAGCGGACGGGCGACGGATCGGAGGCGGCGTTGAGATCCGCCGGGAGGTCAGCGGAAGGAGCGGCCGACTCGTCGCCGATCCGCACCACGTGGCTCCCGATCCTGACTCCCAGCTCGTGCAGCAACCGTTTTGCGACCGCCCCGGCGGCGACGCGCGCGGCGGTTTCCCGCGCCGAAGCTCGCTCCAGCACGTCCCGCGCATCGTGGCGGTCGTACTTGAGCACCCCCACCAGGTCCGCGTGCCCGGGCCGCGGGAGGTAGACCGGACGAAGCACCTCCTCCGGGAGGGGCTCGGAGGGGGCGGCGGCGGCCATCGCCTCCGTCCAGTTAGCCCAGTCGCGGTTGCGGATCAGCAGCGTGACCGGTGAGCCGAGGGTTTCCCCGTGCCGCACCCCCGACAGGATCTCGGCGCGGTCGGATTCGATCCGCATCCGCCCGCCCCGCCCGTAGCCTCCCTGCCGGCGCCGCAGCTCGGCGTCGATCCAGTCGGACGGGAGGGGGACGCCGGCGGGAACCCCCTCCACCAGCGCGGTCAGCGCAGGCCCGTGCGACTCCCCTGCGGTCGCGAATCGAAAGATGGT
>JALZKG010000452.1 GCA_030859365.1 Gemmatimonadota bacterium | reverse complement strand
CTCCTTCTCGCGCGTCTGGCTCCTTTCTGGGGCAGTGAGGGTCCGGCGGAAGTCCCGCACGTCGCGCGGGGGTGACGGTGCACAACGTTGTGCCTTTTACAGGTTCCGGGAGGTTCCGGTTCAGGGCCGCCTCCTGAACACTTCGAGGGCGGCGGAATTTGGAGTACGGCCCCCATTCCTCGACGGCCGGATCCATAAAACGCCGGAAGTGGACGCTGCCGCGTCGGAATCCCTCTCACGAACCGGCCATGCATTTTATGCGCCACTCCCTGGTACACCCGTTCGTATCAGCCGCGAAACCGTCCGTTCGGCAAGGGGCATCACTCCGGCCGCGAAGGCTGCGTCGCTGCACCTGCACGGGCATTCCGCAGCCACTCGTAGCTCCGTCTCGGACGTCCGCCACGAACGAGCCCCAGGCCCGCCCCTTCCCCCGCGTCGAGCGCGTACAGGTAGATTCGTTCCGCAAGCCGCTCCGCCTCGTTACCCTCCACGATGCTGCGGATGCCGGCCTCGTGCTGCCGGTCGTCCGCGGCGTCGACTCCGGATTCGGTGACCCACAGCGGCGCGTGATCGCCGACAACTCTCCGGACTTCCCGGATTTTCGGCGCTGCCACCTGCCATGGGCCGTAGGTGTGAACCGCGATAGCATCCACCGGGGGAGCCTTCTCCAGCATGCCCCGGAGAAATTCGAGGTGCCCGCGTTCATGGTAGTCGGCGGTGCCGCCGCTCACCACCAGGGCGCGCGGGTTGGCCCTCTTGATGAGCGGATAGGCGAGGACGAGTTGGTCGGCGTACAGGCGGCCCCGCTCCCGGTACGGGGCGCCGTCGCTCGCTCCGAAGGGAGCTTGCCACCATACGTCCTGCTCGTTCCACAATTGCCACGCCTCGACGGACGGGAAGGTGCCGGCCATCTCGGCCGCCCACGCGGCAAAATCCGACATCATGCGGCGGTTCACGCCGCTCTTGAATACGGGCGCGTTCCCGGGGTAGTTGTGCAGCACGACCGTCAGCTTGATGCCTGCTGCGTCCGTTCGGGCGATCATTTCCGACACCGCGGCTCGATAGGCAAGGTCGTTCTTCACCCATCGCGGCCAGAGGATGGTGGTACGAACGTGTGTGATCCCGAGCGCCTGAATCTGCCGGATGGGAACGTCCGTGAGAATGTGCGCGTTCAAGCCGAGCACCGCCTCCCGCTCGGAATCGGGCGCGGCAGCCAGCCGTTGCACGCCCGGCTCACCACGATCGGGCTGCGACGAGGCTATCTCGCCAAAGTACATCAGTCCCACCAATCCCAGCAAGGCGGCAAAACACAGCGTGGTCAGGTACTCGCGTTTGTACATCACTCCCTCGCTCCTTCGCCAATGGCCGTGGGTATTGTCACTCGCTCCTCACCCCGTACCAGACCGCCATCAATCGCGCACGGTCGCCACGGAGGAGATAACGACCCGCCTGAAGCAGACGACTCGGATAGAAGAACAGGGCAAAACGAAGTTGATCGAGGGCGGTGAAACGACGGCGGGCCAGACGCCTGCGATTGCGGTCGCGCAGAACGATCTTGTGAGGGGGAATCTCGGGTTCCACAACAGGCACCTTGTGGAAGAGCCGAGCGGCGGGTGCATAAAGAACCTTGTACCCCGCGGCCCGGAGCCGAAGACAGAATTCGACGTCTTCGATATAAGCGAAGAAATCCTCCTCGAGCCCTCCGACCTTTCGCAAGACGTCGGCCGGGACAAGCATGCAGCACCCGGTCAGGAAGGAAACCTCTTCCGTGCCTGTGGCGGCGCGCGGTCGCTGGCGCCCTCCCACGGTCCGATGCAGGCCGGTTCCTCGCATGCGGGAAAAATCTCCCCCGGCGAACCAGATCCGCTTCGGCTCGTCGAAATAGAAAATCTGTCCGCCCACGGCGCCCGCGTTCCTGTCCGCCTCCGCCGCCTGGACCAGTTGGGTCACGCAGTCCGGCTCTACGACCGTATCGTTGTTCAACATCAGAACGTAGTCACAACCCTCGTCAAGCGCACGCTCGATGCCGCGGTTGTTTCCACCCGTGAAGCCGAGGTTCTGCGGCAGGCGACAATAAACGACATCCGGAAAGCGGTTCTTCAAGCTTGCAGCGACGTCCTGCGGCGTGCCGTTATCGATTACGATGATGCGCAGATCCGGATAGCATCCGCTTTGAAGCGACTCGATGCAGGCCGCAGTGTCTGCGATGCCTTCGGTCTGGTAGGAAAGCAATACGACGGTTACGGAAGGCATGTCAGTGCGGGTCATATCAACGCCGCCGCCGCTAGAACGCGACGGCTACCCGGTGACGGAGTTTCGGTTGACGTCTTCTGACGCTGAACCTCACGCTCGATGGCGTGCTTAAGTTGATCGCGAAACACGGAGGAACTGAACCCTTCCGCCTGGAGGCGACAGGCCGCTGGCTGGGCAGCGGCTGCTTCGAGCCGAAGAATCGCGCGCATCAGGCATTCCACCGTCTGCTCGCCGAACAGCACTCCGGTGGATCCGTCGATCACCGTCTCCGTCGCCCCTCCGCGGCCGTAGGCGACCACGGGCCGTCCCGCCGCCTGCGCCTCCACCGGAGCTATGCCGAAATCCTCGAAGCCGGGAAAGAGCAGGGCCCGGCAGCGCGCGTAAAGGTCGCCGATCTGCTCGTCGTCCAGACGCCCGAGGAACTGGACGGTGGGCCCGGCTTGCGCCTCCAGGCGTTTGCGCTCCGGTCCACCGCCCACCACCAGCAGGCGTCGCCGGAGGCGGTTCGCCGCCTCGACTGCAAGATCCACGCGCTTGTAGGGCACCAGCCGCGAAACGACCAGGTAGAAATCCTCGGGATCCATGCCGTTCGGACGGATCCGCTCCACCTCCACCGGCGGATACACCACCTCCGCCTCTCGCCGGTAGTGGCGCCGGATGCGGCCGGCCACCTCGTGCGAAATCGCGATGAAGTGGTCTACACGGTCCGCCGCCATCCGATCCCACATGCGCATCCAGTGAGCCGTGGCCGCGATGATCGCCTGCCCTCTTTTGTCACGTGTGTATTCGTGGTACAGATCCCAGAGGTAACGGGTCGGGGTGTAGCAGTAACAGATATTCAGCGTCCCGGGACGGGTGATGACCCCCTTGGCGCAGGCGCTACTCGTCGTAAGGACGAGGTCGTACTCGCTGAAGTCGAACTGCTCCCACGCCATCGGCATGAGCGGCAGAAAGGGCTGGTGCCGCCGCCTGGCGAAGGGGATCCGCTGCAGAAAGGAGGTGCGAACGTCCCACTCCCGCAGGGAGGCCGGCAGAGCGGCGGCGTCGTGGACGGTGGTGTAGATGGGAGCCGACGGAAACATTCGGTGCAACTCGACAAGGACGCGCTCCGCACCCCCGAACGAATTCAGCCAGTCCGTTGTGATCGCGACGCGCACGGACTAGTATGCCCCCTCACCCGTGATGACCACGCGAAAGGTACGCAGCAGGATCCGTGCGTCCGTCTTCAGCGTCCAGGAGCGGATGTACTCCTGCTCCATCTGAACGACCTTCTCGAAGTCGGTGATCAGGTTGCGCCCACCCACCTGCCAGGGACCGGTCATCCCCGGTACCACGGAGAGGCGTTCAAAATGGTGGGGCTCGTAGGCGGCAACCTCCTGGGGCACCGGAGGGCGCGGGCCAACGAGCGACATCTCTCCGCGGAGCACGTTGCAGAGCTGCGGCAGCTCGTCGAGGCTGGTACGGCGAAGCAGCCGTCCCACCCGGGTGACACGGGGGTCCCGGACTACCTTGAACAATCGTCGGTCCGGATACTGGCTGAGCGATGCGAGATCCGCCATGCGGCGTTCCGCGTTCTCCGCCATGCTGCGGAACTTCCACATCCGGAAGCGGCGACCGCCCAATCCGATCCGCTCCTGACGGAAGAAGACGGGCCCGGGAGAGTCGATGCGGATGGCCGCCGCGATCACCAGGACGAGCGGCGCGAGCAGTATCAGGATCAGACTCGCCGCCACCACGTCCAGCGCACGCTTCACGAGGAGCGCGGGTAGTTGCAGCTGCGCGGGGTGGAGGCGCAGGAGCGTGTACGCGCCCACCCGAAACGGCTCCGCCCTGCACCGCGACCCCGCGAAGAGCGCCGGCACGACGTACAGCGCCACGCCGCGCTCGAAACAGCTCCGGATCACCATCTGCAGCGGCTCCGCGGCCAGCGCTCCCGCCACCACGACTTCCTGGATGTCCATGGAGTCCAGAACGCCGTCCAGCTGCGAAAGGGAACCGAGCGCCGTGGGATCGCCCCGGTCGTCGGGAGCGAGGTGCCCCACCACGTACTGATCGACGCCCTGGCCATTCCGCAGCTGGAGAATGGCCCGGCCGGTCTCGTCAAGGTCGCCAAGGAGCAGAGCACGGCGCAGGCCGAAGCCCCGCGCGTACGCCTGCCGAACGAGGAGATCCGCGCCCATCCTTCCCACGACGAGGAGGATGAACGCGCTGAATCCCAGTCCCGCCAGGAAGAAGGAGTGCAGCGGAAGATGCGGCGGAAACACTGTCAACACACCCAGGATCAGCAGGCCCAGCGCCACGCCACCGAACAGTCGTCGCCGATCGCGGCGTCCTTCACCGGGACTGTAAGCGGCCAAAGATCCCAGACTGATCAGGAAGATCGTGACAATCGAGAGCGTGTAGGGCCGTACGGACGACGCGTAGCTCCAGAACTCCGCCATGAAAAGCAGCAGCGCTACGAGAATACCCCCATCCAATCCGTGCAACGTCAGGACCCGGAGCGGGCGTCGGATCAGCGAGAGCGCCGATCTCCGATGGGTGATCTCCCGCCGCAGCCGGGCATCGTACGATGAAATCGCGGGGACCGCATCCGCGGACTGAACCCGTCTCGCAGCGGGACGTGCTTCGGCTAGCAAGGGTGACTGCCACATAGCTGACGACTCAGGAGGGGTCCTGGCGAATAAACGAAGCCAAAGATGTTTGCCATAGTTCCAGGGGCCGGCCCAGAACCTTCTCGGTCCGGGAACAGTCCAGCACCGAAAAGGTCGGGCGAGCTGCAGGCCGGGGAAATGCAAGGCTTGAAACAGCCTCGAGCGACACGTCCAAGGCGGCCAGACGGAAAATCGCCTTCGCAAAACCATACCAGCTTACGGGTTGCCCGCCGCCAGTAGCATGGAATGTACCACGCGCCTCTCCATATACCAGATCCACCACCACTTCCGCAAGCGCTCCCGTCCAGGTCGGACGCCCGATCTGATCGGTCACCACCTGCACTGCTTTGCGCTCCCGTCCGAGGCGGCGCATGGTGTCCACGAAATTGGGTCCGCCGTTTCCGTACAGCCAGCTGGTGCGTACCACCAGACCCTGCTTGCACGCCAAGGCTGCCCTTTCCCCGACTTCCTTGGAGCGCCCGTACACGTTGATCGGGGCAGTGTCGTGGGTCACGCCGTATGGCTCCACCCCGTTCCCGGCAAAGACGTAGTCGGTACTCGGGTAGACGAGTGCGGCGCCGATCGCGTCACATGCGCGCGCCACGTAACGGGTTGCGGCCTCGTTGACGAGAAAGGCCCCCTGTTCATCCGCTTCGGCGGCATCAACCGCCGTATACGCCGCGCACTGGACGACAACGTCGGGCCGTTCGTCCGAGATGCGCGCTGTCACGGCCGCCGGGTCGGTCACGTCCAACTCCGGGCGCGCGAGGGCGACCACCTCGCCCTTGCGCGCGGTGAAGGCGGGGACCAGCGCCTGCGCCAGCATTCCCCGCCCTCCGGTGATTAGAACCTTCAAAGCGCCGCTCCCCGTGCGAACTGCCGCGCGTAATACGTCACGATCCGGTCCGCGCCCGCCCGCCGGATGGAGAGCAAGGCTTCGCCCATCGCCCGGTCCAGGTTCAGCCATCCCCGCTCGGCGGCCGCGTGTACCATCGCGTACTCTCCGGAGACGTGGTAGGCGAACACCGGGCACATCGTCGCCTCCCTGACGCGCAGGACGATGTCCAGGTAGGGCAGAGCCGGTTTGACCATCACCATGTCCGCGCCCTCGTCGATGTCGAGCAACACCTCACGCAATGCTTCGCGCGCGTTCGCCGGATCCATCTGGTATCCGCGCCGGTCGCCAAACTGCGGAGTGCTTTCCGCCGCCTCCCGGAAGGGACCGTAGAAGCTGGAAGCGTACTTGACCGCGTACGACAGGATCGGCACCTGCATGAACCCCTTCGCGTCGAGTGCGGAGCGGATCGCTCCGATCCGTCCGTCCATCATGTCCGAAGGGGCCACGACATCGGCCCCCGCGGCGGCGTGCGAAACCGCCATGCGCGCCAGGAGGGGGAGCGTGGCGTCGTTGTCCACCTCATCCTCGCGAAGGATTCCACAGTGCCCGTGGTCGGTATAGTCGCAGAGGCACAGGTCCGTGATGACGAGAAGCTCGGGCAGCTCGTCCTTCAACGCGCGAACGGCGTTCTGAATGACACCCTGGTCGTCGTAGCCGGATGTTCCGAGGGCGTCTTTGGTTTCGGGGATTCCGAAGAGGAGTACGCCCGGGATGCCTAGACGGAGCGCTTCCTCGGCGTCGCGAAGGAGCTCGTCCACCGACGTCTGATCTACGCCCGGCATGGACCGCACGGGCCGCCGCACGCCCTCGCCGGGGACGACGAAGAGAGGCAGGATCAGATCCGAAGGGGTGACGGCGGTTTCACGAACCAGCGCCCGGAGGGGCGCGGTCCTGCGCAGTCGACGCGGACGGGCGTGGGGAAAATGGGACATGGTCCAGGATCAGAAGAAAACGGCGGTGCCCACGGAGAACCGCTGCTCCATCCAGCCCGCTCCGGAATCGATGAAGTACCCCGCGTGCACGTCCGAGCGCGTGAACAAACGGAGAGCCCCGCGAAGCTCCGCCCCCCAGCTTGTACCCGCCCGTTGGGGCACGAAAAGATTTCCGGCACGCTGGGGAGTGTGATAGCCGGCGTCGCTTCGGGTGCGCCGAAAGGCCCGGGCATCGGTCCGGAGGCGAGCGTCGGCCGCCGTCCCTGAAAGGTAGAGCATCGTTTCACTCCCTTCTCCCCCCAGCGGGTGTCCGAGCGGGGTATCGTTCGCCACCCACCCTCCGGGGAAGCCCGCGTGAAAGTACCAGGGCGGGTTGCCGCAGCAGAAGGTGGCGAACGACGCATGCTCCACCCCGGCGGCGAGCGCCGGAACGCCGGGCAGGGCGGGTACGAATGCACCCGCGACGATCCCCGGAACGTCCCACCAGCCACCCGCGGCATCCTCCGCGCCCCACTCCAGGTACAGGGTCAGGGGGAGCACCCGCTCCGTCGGCACGCGATAGCGGAAGTCGGCGGAAACGAGTTGATTCTCGAAGTCGCCGTTCAGGACGCCGATGAAGACCCCCGCGAGGTTGCGGGGGGTAAAAGGTACATCGGTATCCTTCCCTCCGAAGAAGGCGGCCCGGTTGACGGAGGCGGTGAAGCGGGGGTGCGGCTGGATCGAGCCACGCATCCCCCAGAACCAGGGGTTGCTGGGATGTCTCGGATCGGAAATCCGGGTCAGAAAGGTGTGGAGGGAGACGGAGCCGAGAAGTTCCAGCCACCCAGGCGCGTGGAATGGCTCTGCGGTCTGCAGTTGCACCGTCGGGAGCGAAACTCCGGACAGCACGATGCCGCCTCCCCTTCCATATCCATACCCTACCGGCTGATCCCCTGCGGAAAGCGCCGCACGCCCCAACCGTGCGACGATCTCCCAGTGGGGGATCTCGGTGCCGTTTGTCCCCAGGTCAGCTCCGATCGACGCGGTCAGCCAGGATACGGGCGACGCCGCGAGATGCGCCTGAACGTAGCCTTCTCCCTGATCGGGAAGGGGAAGAGGATCGGTCCGTCCCTCGAAAATCCCCGCTCCCGGGGTGATGACTCCCGCGTGGCCGCGAAGACCGGCGCCCGCCAAGCTACCGAGCAGCACCGGGCGCCTGGACGGCGGGTCCCCACTGGCGTCGCGGGTCTCCGCGAACTCCTCCCGGAAGCGGCGGAGCCACCCCTCCACCAGTCCGGCTAGGTGGGGCGCTTCCGACGGAGCGCGCAGCGCCGCCTCCCGCAGCGCATCGCCCACAACGCTGCGGGGGACCGCGCGCTGCGCGGGAAGGTACGCCCCGACGAGACTCAGGGCTTCCGCCCGCGCGG
This sequence comes from Gemmatimonadota bacterium, assembly GCA_030859365.1. Lineage (GTDB taxonomy): Bacteria > Gemmatimonadota > Gemmatimonadetes > Longimicrobiales > Longimicrobiaceae > JALZKG01. The sequence goes on along the minus strand of JALZKG010000452.1, from coordinate 4,080 downwards.
CCGCTTCCACGGCCCAGTGACCGGGGGCCAGGGTAGGCGAGGCGGCGGCGTTCGGTGGGGCAACGTGGATGCCCCGGTCCTCCTGCGCGGACGCGGGCTCCGCCGCCACGAAATGAAGGAGCAGCGCAGCTGCCGCGGAACCTCGCAGCGCTCGCCGCCATGGCTGGACGACAGGGAAACGTGACAGCTTCATCTCTGTTTTCCCTGGTCCACCTGCTGGAACCACTCCAGGATCGCCTGCACCAGACCCGGGATGGTAAACTCCGTTGCTTCGAGGTGCACGGGCATCCCCGCCTCGCGGGCCGTCTGGCTAGTGATCGGCCCAATCGATGCGACCAGGGCCTCGCCCGCGTCGCTGCCGACCATCTCCACGAAGCCGCGGACGGTGGAACTCGCCGTGAAGGTGATCAGGGAGATGTGGCCCTCATCGAGATCCTTCCGCAGGCGCCCCGCCCCGGCGCCATCGATCAACGTCCGATATGCAGCGACGTCACTCACCTCCGCGCCGGCGGCACGCAGCCCCTCCGGAAGTACACCCCGGGAAGCCTCCGCCCGAGGTAGAAGGATCCGCTGCCCGCTGACGCCGCGCTCCAGAAGCGCCTCAAGCACCGACTCCGCCACGTAGCGCTCCGGCACCAGATCCGGTACCACCCCATGCGCGCGGAGCGCATCTCCCGTGGCGGGACCGATCGCGCATACCCGTACGCCGGCGAGCGCGCGGGTGTCGAGTCCGGACGCGCGGAGCGCATCCCAGAAGCGCGCGACCCCGTTGACGCTCGTAAACACTACCCAGTGGTAGCGGTCCACCTCCGCTGCGGCGTTCAGGAGGGGAGCCGGGTCCCCGGGATCCGTGATGCGGATCGTCGGGAACTGGAGCACCTCGGCGCCGAGGGCTTCGAGGGCGTCGGTCAGTTCGCTCGCCTGCGCCCGCGCTCGCGTCACGACCACGCGCCTGCCGGAGAGCGGACGCCGGTCGAACCAGCCCAGCTGGTTCCGCAGCGATACCACCTCTCCCACCACAACCAGAGCAGGCGTGCCGATCTCCGCCTCCGCGGCGAGCTCCGGCAGCGTTTCGAGCGTACCCACCACGGTACGCTGCCGCGGCTGGGTGCCTCGCTGGATCACCGCCGCGGGCGTCGCGGGGGAGCGCCCGGCGTCGATCAAACGCCGGAAGTTCACCTCCATCCGGCTTGCACCCATGTACAGCACCAGAGTTCCAGCCTCCCGGGCGAGACTCCCCCAGTCGAGGGCGCTTTCCGGCTTCCGCGGGTCTTCGTGCCCCGTGACAAACGTCACGCTGGAAGCGGCGCCTCGGTGCGTCACCGGTATCCCCGCGTACGCGGGGGCGGCGATCCCCGCACTCACTCCTGGAACCACCTCGAAGCGAATTCTTCGCTCGGCAAGCGCAAGCGCTTCCTCGCCACCCCGCCCGAAGACGAAGGGATCTCCCCCCTTCAGTCGGACCACGGCGCGGTGCCGGCCGGCAAGCTCCACCAGAAGCTCGTTGATGCTCGCCTGGGACGCCGAGGCCCGACCGGCTCGCTTGCCCACGAAGATCCGCTCCGCGCCCGGGGCGCTCCGCTCCAGGACGGCGGGAGTGACCAGGGCGTCGTACACGACGACGTCGGCCCGCGAAAGCACCTCGGCGGCACGAAGGGTGAGCAGACCCGGATCTCCGGGTCCCCCGCCGACCAGGTACACGACGCCCGCCGGCGCCTCACCCCTCATTCCGGCACCTCGGTGGCGAGCAGATCGCGAAGCGTCTGGTCCATCGAGATGCGCGGCTTCCAGCCGAGTTCCCGGAGGCGGGTGGAGTCGCCCCGCAGCAGCGGAATCTCCACCGGCCGGAGGCGTTCCGCGTCGACTTCCACGCGCGCGCCTGTCCCCGAGAGCTCCACCAGCCGCTCGACCAGGGTGCCGAGACGCAGCGCCTCGCCGGAGCATACGTTGTATGCGAGTCGGTTCATGCCCTGCTCCGCCAGCCGCAGATACGCGCCCGCGACATCGCGCACGTCCAGAAAGTCGCGCCATACATCGAGGTTCCCCACCCGCAGCACCGCGTCGCGCCGCCCCGCGCGGACCTCCCGGAGCTGCCGGGCGAATCCAGGAAGGGCAAAGCGTACATCCTGCCCCGGACCTGTATGGTTGAAACTTCGGGCGATGACCACCGAAAGCTGCCCTCCCGCGCCTGCCTGGAGCGCCGCCATCTCCGCCGCCGCCTTTGAGGAGGCGTATGGACTCACAGGGCCCAGCGGACGCGTCTCGGATAGGGGCTGCTCCGCCTCCGGCACCGCACCGTACACCTCGGCGGAGCTGACGAGGAGCACGCGCGCACGGCCGGAAATGCATCTGCCGAGCACGTCGAGGAGGCGGAGCGTCCCCATCGCGTTCACCTCCCAGGTACCGATCGGATCGTCGAACGAGCTTCCGACCGAGCTTTGCGCGGCTAGGTGGTACACCTCGCCGGGGGCCGCAGCCTTGACCGCAGCCTCCAGGCTCGCCTCCGACTGCACGTCAAGCGCGAGCCAGTGCACTCCGAATCGCTCCGCCTCCCCTGGCCTTCCCGGAGGCGGCGGCGGCGAAAGGCTGCCGGCGAAGACTTCGCGACCGGCCCGAGTCAGCTCGCGGATCAGGTGCTGGCCGACAAAGCCTGCCGCCCCTGTGACCAGCGCACGAATGGCGCTCAGCGCTTCACCCCGGAGATCAGGGGACGCTCCGCTGCCACCTGCTCCAAGTCCGCGTCGACCATCATGTGGACGAGGCCGTGGAAATCGACCTCCGGGCTCCAGCCGAGCTGCGCCTTGGCCTTGGCCGCATCCCCAATGAGAAGATCGACCTCCGCCGGACGCACGAAGCGTGGATCCAGCACCACGTGCTCCTCCCAGTCGAGCCCCGCCCGCTCGAACGCCACTTCGACCAGCTCCCGAACGCTGTGGGTCTCGTTCGTGGCGATGACGTAATCATCGGGCTGCTCCTGCTGAAGCATCAGCCACATGGCCTTGACGTAGTCCCCCGCAAAACCCCAGTCCCGCTGCGCATCGAGGTTGCCAAGGCGAAGCTCCGTCTGCAGGCCGAGCTTGATCCGAGCCGCGGCGTCCGTGACTTTGCGCGTTACGAACTCCAGCCCCCGACGAGGGGACTCGTGGTTGAACAGGATCCCGCTCACCGCGAAGATATCGTAGCTTTCCCGGTAGTTGACCGTGGCCCAGTGGCCGTACACCTTTGCCACTCCATACGGGGAACGCGGGTAAAAAGGTGTGTCCTCCCTCTGCGGAACCGCCTGCACCTTTCCGAACATCTCGCTGGAGGAAGCCTGATAAAAGCGGATCCGCGGGTCATACACCCGGATCGCCTCCAGCATCCGCGTCACTCCAAGAGAAGTCACGTCCCCGGTCAGCACCGGCTGCGTCCATGACGTCTGCACGAACGACTGTGCGGCCAGGTTGTAGACCTCGTCCGGCTCTGCCTGCTGCAGCGCATAGAGAAGCGAGTTCTGATCGGTGAGGTCCCCCGAAAGCAGCTCCACCTGATCCTGGATGTGGCGGATACGCTCGAAGTTGAGCGTGGAGCTTCGTCGCACCAGGCCGAAGACCCTGTACTCCTTCTCCAGGAGCAGCTCGGCAAGGTAGCTTCCGTCTTGGCCGGTGATTCCGGTGATCAGAGCGCGCTTCATCTCTTCTGATTTCGAGGTGCGTCGGGGCCATGCCTGGCGCTGGGCGAGGCCGAAATACTAGCCTCGCCGGTATCGGGTGTCAACGAAGGCGCCCCCGCGTTCTTGACCTTGCTACCTCGCTAAGGTACATTCACCGGCTAACCACGGCCTTCATACATATCCAGGAGATCTCCATGGCCTTTTGCGCCGTTTGCGGCAAGGGTCCGCGTAGCGGGAACAACGTCAGCCACGCCAACAACAAAACCAAGCGTCGCTGGCTTCCCAACCTGCAGCCCGCGCGTATCGTCACGGACAATGGCACGCACAAGCGGGTGCGGGTTTGCACCAGCTGCATCTCCGCGGGCAAGGTGCGCAAGGCTGGCTGAAAACTACACAGCAGTTCCGTTGTGCTGAAAAAGAGCCGCCGC
>JALZKG010000449.1 GCA_030859365.1 Gemmatimonadota bacterium | reverse complement strand
TACCCACCCCGAGCGCCCCTCCGCGCCGGCCGCGAGCCGCTCGCTCCGGCAGATCTCTTCCAGCAGCAGCGAGTAGAACGCGACCTGCGCGAAGTGCGCGACGCTCGCGCTACGGCTCCCCTTGATGTCGATCACCTCCAGCAGCACTCCGCCGCCGGCGCCCCGCCGAAGGCGCAGCAGGTCCGGCTGCGCCGCGGCGATCCGCACCCCCGCCGGGACGCCGAAGCGCTTCGCAAACGCCGCCGGGTCCGGCAGCCGCAGCTCCGGCTGCACCAGCAGCTCCACACCGCCCGGCTCCCGCAGCGTCGCCAGCGTCCGTTCCCAGGGGAGCGGGAGCGGCGCGCCCTCCGCGCTCCACCCCGAGAACGCGACCCGCTCCGGACCGAAGCGCTGCAGTGCGCGGCGGGTGGCGTGCCTCTCCCAGCGCCGCCCCATGCGGAGCAGGGGTGCCGAGCCCCCCGTGGGGTCGGGTCCAGGAGGCGGCACCACTCCCGCGCGTCCTTCCGGCGGGCACATCTCGTAGCGCAGCCGCCGTCCGCAGCGGAAGCGGAAGTGCTGCGCGACGAGGGTGGCGGAAAGGCGGAGGAGGGCGGCGTCCGGAACGCTCACATGGCCACCAGGAGCGCCGCGTACCCCACGACACCGAGGGCGAAGGCGCCGAAACGGCTCTCCCGCTCCTCCGGCAGCTCCTCCTTGAGCACGTTCAGCACCACGGCGCCGCCGAGAAAGGCGAGCGGGATCAGCAGCGCCAACTCCGGGAGCCGCACGGCGACCCCGAGCACTCCACCGGCGAGCACCGCGCCGGCGAGCAGCCAGCGGCCCACCCGGTGGTACGGCTCCTTGTGATGGCTGCGGAGTCCGTAGTCGTTCACCGATAGGTGTAGCGCCATCGCGACGAAAAAGAGAATGCGCGGGGAGGTGTCGCTGGGGGAGCGGACGAGCAGATAGCCGATCAGGGCGTTATACAGGGCGAAGGAGCCCACGTGGACCCGGAACACGCCCAATCCCGTCCGGTCGCCGCGCCCCGCTTCGACGCTCTCCTCCCGTGAACCCTGCGCCAGCCGCTCGAGCCCGTAGAAGACCGTCAGCCCGGCGAGCGCCATCAGGTAGGCGTGGTGCTCCAGAAAGAGGAGCTCCGGGATGGTCGCCTCCTCGACCATCTCCTGCGCCTCGTTCAGCTCCGGCAGGAGATGGACGAAGACGTACGCCACCGAGGTCCCGCCCCCGAAGGAAAGCCAGCGGCTGCGCGGCAGCCGGTCCAGAAAGCGCAGCCGCTCGGCGAACAGGTGCACCGCCGCGAGAGCGACGGCACCGAGCAGCGCGAGCGCGGGGTGCGGCGTCACCTGCCGGAGGCGTTGCCGAGAGGGCCGCCCATCAGGTACCCTCGCATTCCCGCAGCAGGATCCGGTCGCGGAGCCGGTATCCCTGCTCCATGCGGGAAAAGACCAGCTCCCAGCGGCGGTCACAGATCACCGAGGGGATGAAGCGCTGATCGGTCACGGTGGAAGTGGCGAAGACGCGCATCTGCTCCGGCGACTGCCGGACCAGGCCTAGACGGAGCAGCACTCCGTACTCCCGCACCCAGCAGCCGGGCGCAACGTCCGACTCCTCGCACAGGATCGCCGCGCTGTCCTGGAGGGCGAGCACGGGGCGGCCGATGGCGCGCTGAATCTCCGCGGCGGTGAACTGTTCGCGGGTGGCGCGATATCCGCCCCCGCGAAACGACTCCACGTTCACGATCAGGGGTCCACGCGCGCCTTCGCCGAAGGCTTGCTCCCGTGCGTCCCGCTCCAGAAAGTCGACGATCTGGGGAACGACCGCCAGGTACTCTTCGCGGGTGGCACGCTGCTCCTGGCAGCCTCCGGCGGCGACGAGCAGCAGAAACGGAAGGAGATGGAGCGGACGCGGCAGGGCCATGAGGTGCGTCGGAATGGGAAGCGGGGTGGCGTGGCAAACATTACCAGCGGCGGCAGCGCCGCGAAAGGCCGGAACCGCCCGAGAAAAAGGGGAACCCCGTGGGCTCCCCTGAACCAAATTCCATGCACCCGGGCCGGCTCCTCGCGGCCTACACCCAGGTGCGCTGGATCTTGCCGATCCCCTCGATCCGGCGCTCCGCCAGTCGATCCGCCGCCTGGTACGTCGGGATCCCGTTCTCCCGCGCCAGCTCGAAGATGTCGAGCAGGGTGCCGTAGATCTCCCCCGCCTTGCGCATGGACTGCTCGGCACTCCAGCCGTTCAGCTCGCCGTACACGTTGATCAGCCCTCCGCCGTTGATCACGTAGTCCGGAGCGTACAGGATCCCCCGCCCGTGAAGCTCGTCGCCATGGCGCGGCTCCGCGAGCACGTTGTTGGCAGCACCCGCCACGATCCGCACCTTGAGGCGCCCCACCGTGTCGTCGTTCACCGTGGCGCCGAGCGCCGATGGAGCGTACACG
>JALZKG010000446.1 GCA_030859365.1 Gemmatimonadota bacterium | reverse complement strand
GCGCAGGTTGCGGTTGGTCGCCGCGACCACCCGCACGTCCACCCGGATCGGGTCCTCCCCACCCACCCGGCGGAACTCCTGCTCCTCCAGCACCCGCAGCAGCTTGACCTGGGTGGCGGGGGGCATCTCGCCGATCTCGTCCAGAAAGAGCGTCCCCGCGTGCGCCAGCTCGAAGAATCCCTTGCGCAGCGACGCGGCCCCGGTGAACGCTCCCTTTTCGTGCCCGAACAGCTCCGACTCCAGCAGGTTCTCCGGGAGTGCCGCGACGTTGACCGCGATAAAGGGCCGGTGACGACGGGGGGAAAGAGCGTGCAGCCCGCGCGCGACCAGCTCCTTGCCCGTTCCGCTCTCCCCCTGGATCAGCACGGTGGAGCCGACGGGGGCGATCTGCACCACCCGCTCCAGCACCTCCTCCATCGCCTCCGTTTCCCCGACGATGCCGGTGATCTCGCGAAGCCGCTCCCGCTCCATCAAACGCCTTCCGACGAGCACCACCTCTTCCAGATCCGCCGGTTTGCCGAAGCACTCCGACAACCCCAGGGAGCGGCACAGCTCCCGAGACGCCGCCTCCGTCGCTTCCAGCAGGCCGATGGTGGGAACCCCCCCCTCGGCGCGCGCGGCTGCAAGCAGCGACCGGGCGCGTGGCTCCCGCAACCCGCCGGTAAGCACCAGGAGCCCCACCTCGCCCGGGGCGTCGGCGAGCCGCTCGGAGGCGGTGAGCAACTCCACGCGGAACCCCTCTTCCTCGAACGCGGCGCGGAGCCGAACCGCTGGCTCCAGCTCGTCGGTGGTGACGACCACGGTGCGAGGCACGGTCAGCGTGTCGGCGAGGGTGCAGAGTGCGCGTGGCTCACTTCCGCAGCGAACCCCCGGTATAAAAGGGAGGGCGGACCACCTCGGCCGGAACGGGGCGGCCGCGGATCTCGACCTCCAGTTCGGTGCCCGGTTTGCTCGCCCCGACCGGCACGTACGCCATCCCGATCCCCTCGCCGGTGGACGGGCTGAGCACCCCGCTGGTCACCGTCCCCACCCGCTCCCCGTTCACCAGCACCGGGTAGCCCGTACGCGGAAAGCCGCGCTCCCGCAGACGAAAGCCGACCAGCCGACGCTCCGCTCCCTGCTCCTTCTGCCGACGCAGGGCGTCGGTGGCGACAAAGTGCCCTTTGTCCAGCCTGGTCACCCAGCCGAGCCCGGCCTCCAGCGGGGTGGTGCCGTCGTCGAGGTCGTTGCCGTACAGGGCGTAGCCCATCTCCAGGCGGAGCGAATCGCGGCAGCCGAGCCCCGCCGGCACCAGCCCGTCGGGGGCACCCTCCTCCAGCAGCGCACGCCAGAGCGGAGCGGCGTCCTTCGCGGCTACGTACAGCTCGAAGCCGTCCTCGCCGGTGTAGCCGGTGCGGCTGATGAGCGCGGGGAGACCCGCCACCTGTCCCTGGCGGAAATGGTAGTAGCGGATGGAGCCGATCTCGTCCTCGGTCACCCGCTGCAGGATCCGCTCGGCGTGGGGACCCTGCAGGGCGAGCAACGCGATCTCGTCGGAGCGGTCGCGAAGCTCGACGTCGAAGTCGGAGGTGTGGTGCCGCAGCCACTCCACGTCGCGCTCCCGGTTCGAGCCGTTGACGACGAGCAGGTAGTGCTCCGGAAGGCGGTACACGAGCAGGTCGTCCAGCAGCGTTCCATCCTCGCGCGGAAGGGTGGAGTACTGGGCCTGCCCCACCCCCAGCCGGGATGCGTCGTTGGTGGTAACGTGCTGCACGAAGCGGAGGGCGTCCGGGCCGTGCACCTCCACCTCGCCCATGTGCGACACGTCGAACAGCCCCGCCGCCCGGCGGACCGCCTGGTGCTCGGCGGTGATCCCCGTGGGGTACTGGATCGGCATCTCGTAGCCCGCAAAGGGGACCAGCTTCGCTCCGAGCGCGGCGTGCTCGGCGTGCAGCGGGGTACGGCGGAGCCGCTCCGCCTCCGGCGGCGCGCCGCTCACCCTTCGCCTCCCATCAGCCGCGCCATGATCGCCTTCTGCACGTGGAGGCGGTTCTCCGCCTCGTCCCAGACGCGGGAGCGCGGACCCTCGATCACCTCCTCCGTCACCTCTTCGCCGCGGTGGGCCGGCAGGCAGTGTAGAAAGATCGAGCGGTCCGACGCTCGCGCCATCAGCGAGTCGTCCACACGGAAGCCGTTGAAGTCGCGCCCCCGAGCGGCGGCCTCCTCTTCCTGACCCATGGAGGCCCAGACGTCGGTGGTGACCACGTCCACCCCCTCGACCGCCTCCCGTGGATCGTCGGTGGTCAGGATGCGCGTCCGGGCCCGCGCCCGCTCCAGGATCTCCCGATCGGGCTCGTAGCCAGCGGGAAAGGCGAGCCGCAGCTCGAAGCCGAGCTGCGCGGCGGCGTTCAGCCAGGAGTTCGCCATGTTGTTGCCGTCGCCCACCCACGCCACGCTCACCGCCGAAAGGTCGTCGCCCAGGTTCTCGCGAACCGTCTGCAGGTCGGCCATGATCTGGCAGGGGTGCAGCAGGTCGGTGAGGCCGTTGATCACCGGAACAGAGCCATGCTCGGCGAGCTCCTCCACGTCGCCCTGCGCAAACGTGCGGATCATGATGCCGTCCACGTAGCGCCCAAGCACCCGGGCGGTGTCCCGGATGGGCTCGCCACGACCGAGCTGGATGTCGCGGGAGGAAAGAAAGAGCGCGTGCCCGCCGAGCTGCGCCGCACCCACTTCGAAGGATACACGGGTGCGCGTGGAGCTCTTCGCAAAGATCATGGCGAGCGTCTTCCCGGCGAGCGGCCGGCTGTCGGACGCACCCGTCTTCATCCGGGCTGCGAGATCGAGAATCTCCAGGAGCCCGTCGCTGTCGTAATCTGCGATCGAGACGAAGTGGCGCTGCGGATCGTAGGTCATCAGAGGCGCGGTTGCGGAATGGATGAGCGCGGCTGCCCCGTGCGTGCGGCGCCCCAATGTAGTGTGCGCCCCACGGCGAGACCACCCGGGCGAGTGGCGGATCCGGGGGAGGGCGGGGGGGGTTCCAGAAGTTTCAGCTCCGCTGCTGCCGACGGAACCTGGAGGCACCCGCGAGAGTATGGCGTTGACCGACCCTGCCGTCTGCCGCTCGGGGCCGCTTTCCGATGTTTTCCCCAAGCCTCCCCTTCTTCATGCGTTTGTATCCCCTGCTTACGCTTTCCCTGCTGCTCGCCGCGTGTGCGCCTCATAGCGGAGAGGACGCAAACGGAGTTCCTCCGCGCGCTTCGGAGGACCGGGTGTCCGGAACGGTCGCGGTGGTGGGCTCCGCCCCGATGAACGTTTCCGTGGTGATCCGCGACGACCGGGGCGACGTACGGGTGGACGGCCCGCTCCGCGACGAGATTCGGTCCCTGGCGGGAGCGGTCGTGGAGGCGCGCGGCCGGCTGAGGGATCGGGTGATACAGGCGAACGCGTACGAGATCCGCTCGGTGAACGGCCGCCCGGTGGAGATGGGCACCGTGGAGCGCTCCCCTTCCGGAGGACTTCAGCTGCGCCGCGGAGACGGAACCGTGGTGGTGCTGTCGGGTGGGGGCGCGAACCTTCGTGTGGGGCAGAAGGTGTGGGTGCAGGGGCCGGCGTCGGTCGCGGTGCAGAGCTACGGCGTGATCGCGCCGTGAAACGGATCCACCCTTTTTCGGGCAACCCATCGATGATGCGCGCTTCGCTCCTCCCGCTGTCCCTGCTCCTGCTGGTCGCGGCGTGCGGGGA
>JALZKG010000439.1 GCA_030859365.1 Gemmatimonadota bacterium | reverse complement strand
GGGCCGCATGGGGTACGCGCTCGCCGCCGCCGCATGGCGGCGAGGGGCGGAGGTGCAGTTGATCTCCGGTCCGGCCGAGATCGCGGCTCCGACCGGGGTGCGCGTCCGCCGCGTGGAGACGGCGGCCGAGATGCAGCGGGAGGTCGCCGCCGCCCTGCCCGGCGCGGAGGTCCTGATCATGGCGGCGGCGGTCGCCGACTTCCGCCCCGCGTCGGTCGCGCCGGAAAAGCTGAAGAAAGAGGGAGGCTCCCCGACGTCGCTCTCGTTGGAGCCGACGGACGACGTGCTCGCCTCCACCCGGGCGCTCCGCGCCGACGGCCTGGTCGCCGTCGGTTTCGCCCTGGAGACACGGGACGCGGTCGAGAACGGCCGTCGCAAGCTGCGTGCGAAGGGACTCGATCTGCTGGTGGCGAACGACGCCACCGAGGAGGGCGCGGGCTTCGAGGCCGCCACCAATCGGGTGACGCTCCTTGCCGAGAGAGTGGCCGATGAAGCGCTCCCCCTGCTCTCCAAGGAGGAGGTGGCGGAGCGAATCCTCGACCGTGTCGAGCGGATCCTCACCGAGCGAGCGGGAACGGCATGACCTCGCCCCGCGACCTGCTTCGCGAGCACCTGCGCCAGCGCGCCGAGCTGGGGGAGCGGGTGCTCCACCTGGACGGGTTGGACGCCGCCGAGGTCGAAGCGCTGCTGTCCGCATCCCGAGGGGAGCTGGCGGGCGCAACGGCTCCTAGGCCGCCCGCCTCGGAGCTGGTGCAGATCGGTTCGCTGGAGGAGCTTCGCGCCGTGGCACTCGGCTGCCCGCGCTGCCGCCTTTCCGAGACGCGGCAGCACGTGGTGTTCGGAGAGGGAGACCCGCGCGCCCGCGTGCTCGTCGTCGGCGAGGCGCCGGGGGCGGAGGAGGATCGGAGCGGCCGCCCCTTCGTGGGGCGCGCGGGGAAACTGCTCGACCTGCTGCTCGGCTCGGTCGGGCTGGCGCGCGAGGAGGTTTTCATCTGCAACGTGCTCAAGTGCCGCCCTCCCGCCAACCGAAACCCGCAGCCCGACGAGGTGGAGGCCTGCAGTCCGTACCTCCTGCGGCAGGTGGAGCTGGTGCAGCCGGAGGCGATCGTCGCGTTCGGCACCTTCGCCGCCCAGACGCTCCTCGGCACCCGCGAGTCGATCGGCACGCTGCGGGGCGCCACCCGCCGCTTCGGCGACGTGCCGCTCGTGCCTACCTACCACCCGGCCGCCCTGCTCCGCAATCCGGGATGGATTCGCCCCACCTGGGAGGATCTGCAGCGACTGCGCTCCCTCACGAGCGCTCCCTGAAGCGGGGCTCTTCCCGCACCCCTTATCACCCCCCGCGCCCGCAGGACTTGCTTCCCCTATGCAGTCGATCCCCGTCGTCCCCCGCGTAGTTCCGGCACCCGCCGCACCCGGCCCCTTCGCCGACCGCACGCCTCCCTATTACGCGGAGGCGGAGGTGTCGGTGCTCGGTGGGATGCTGATCGACGGCGATGCCATCGTGCGTGCCATCGAGATCCTGGACGACACCATGTTCTATCGGGAGGGGAACCGGCGGCTCTTCCGGGCCATGATCCGCCTGTGGGAGCGGGGGGAGGTGATCGATCACGTCACCCTCCCCGAGGAGCTGCGCAACTCCGGAGACCTCGAGGCGGTGGGCGGCATGCCGTATCTCGGCAAGCTCCTCGACGCGGTTCCCACCGCGGCGAACCTGGAGTTCCACGCGCGTATCGTGCGGGAAAAAGCGGTGCTCCGCCGTTTGATCGAGGCCGCCACCTCCATCATCCAGGACACCTACGCCGCCCAGGGGGAGGTGGAGGAGGTGCTGGACGTAGCGGAGCAGCGCATCTTCGAGATCGCGCAGACGCACGATCGCAAGGGCTTCGTCTGGATCAAGGAGATCCTTTGGCCGACCTTCGAGCGGATCGAGCAGCTGCAGAACAACGAGTCGTCGATCACCGGCGTCCCCTCCGGCTTTCACGACCTGGACGAGATGACGGCCGGCTTCCAGCCGGGGGACCTGGTCATCGTCGCCGCCCGCCCCTCGATGGGGAAGACCGCCTTCACCCTGAACGTGACGCAGCACGCCGCCATCTCCGCGCAGAAGCCGGTCGCCTTCTTTTCGCTGGAGATGAGCAAGGAGTCGCTGGTACAGCGGATCCTCTGCGCCGAGGGACGGGTGGACGCGGGGCGGCTGCGGCGCGGGCGGCTCCTGGACGACGAGTACGCGCGGCTGGCCACCGCGGCCGGCTACCTGAACACCGCCCCCATCTACATCGACGACTCGGCGGGGATCTCGGTGCTGGAGATGCGCGCCAAGGCTCGCCGGCTCAAGTCGGACCGCCCGGACCTCGCGATGGTCGTGGTGGACTACCTGCAGCTGATGGTCGGTGGGGGCAAGACAGAGAACCGGCAGCAGGAGGTGTCGGAGATCTCCCGGGGGCTCAAGGCGCTCGCCAAGGAGCTGGACCTTCCCGTGGTCGCGCTGTCGCAGCTGAGCCGCGCCGTCGAGTCTCGCCCCGACAAGCGGCCGCTGATGTCGGACCTCCGCGAGTCCGGCGCCATCGAGCAGGACGCCGACGTGATCATGTTCCTGTACCGTCCGGAGTACTACCACGGCCCGGTGGACAAGGAGGGGAACTCGCTGGAAGGTCGCGCGGAGTTGATCATCGGCAAGCAGCGCAACGGTGCGACCGGCAAGGTGGACCTGATGTTCCTGAAGGAGTTCACCCGCTTCGAAAGCTTCTCGCCCCGGGCCGACGGCTGATGGCGCGCACCCGCACCGTCTTCTTCTGCACGGAGTGCGGCAACGAGACGCCGCGGTGGCAGGGGCAGTGC
>JALZKG010000434.1 GCA_030859365.1 Gemmatimonadota bacterium | reverse complement strand
CCACCGACTGGTTCCAGGTGGTGAACGCGGTGGCGGCGATCAGCGCGGCCGCCGCGGCCCCGACCCGCGCCGCCCGCTCGCCACCCCCGCCGAAGCGGAGGATGCGGTGCGCGACCAGGAACCAGAGCGCCGCCGAGCCCGCGCCCATCAGGGCGCTGAACAGGTTGACCCGCACCGCCACCGAGAGCCCGGTGGGAGCGAGGAGCAGCTCCCAGGCGCGGGCGAGCAGGACGAAGAGCGGGTTGCCCGGCGGATGGGGGATGCCCAGGATGTGCGCCGTGGCGATGTACTCGCTGGTGTCCCAGAACGCGGTGGTGGGCGCCAGCGTCAGCGCGTAGAGCGCGAACACCAGCGTCCCCGCCAGCGCCGCGTACAGGTAGGGGGGACGCTCGATTCCATCCGCGAGTTCGTGGGATCGGGTCATGCCGCCGCTCCAGTGGAAGGTGAAGGGGACGCGCCGCAAAGTCGCCGCATGGAGCGTACCCCGTTCAGAAGAGCGACGTCTGCTCCACGAGCGCCGCGGAATCCACGGGCAGCTGCCCCAGGCGGCGCTGCAGACCGGCCGCGCTCGCGGGGGCGTGCCCCTCCCAGAAGTTGCTGGTGTACGCCCACACCTCGGTGCCGCTCTCCAGCAGCGGCGCCAACGTCGCGGCCCACGCGTCTGCCTCGGCGCCGCGGTCGGTCTGCACCCGGGAGTGGTCCGTCAGCGCGCGGTCCAGCCCCATCCACCGCAGGTAGTGGAACGGGACGGTGGGGCACAGCGCGATCTCCCGCAGCCGGGCGCGGGGGATCCACGGTCCGTCGCTGAGCGTGAAGGCGACGCCGTGCTCCGCCAGCAGCGCCAGGGTGTCATCGCCCGCCCACCCCGGGTGCCGGAACTCCACCGCCACCCGCACGTCGTCCGGGAGTCCGGCGAGAAAGTCGGCTAGGGCGGGGCGCTCCCGCGGCCCGAAGTCCGGCCCCATCTGCACCAGGACCGGTCCGAGCTTCGCTCCCAGCAGCCGCACGCGCTCCCAGAACTCGGCGAGCAGGGCTTCGCTCCCACGCAGCCGCGCCTCGTGGGTGATCTCCCCCGGGAGCTTGAGCGTGAAGGTGAAATCGTCCGGCGTCCGCTCCGCCCACCCCTCCACCGTGCTCGGCGACGGCACGGCGTAGAAGGTGGAGTCCACCTCCACCGTGTCGAAGGCGCGGGCGTACAGCTCCAGAAAGCGCGCCGGGCGGGTGCCCTCCGGGTAGAACGGCCCCACCCAGTCCGTGTAGTTCCACCCCTGGGTGCCGATGCGGAGCGGATGCATGGCCGGTGCAGGTCGCTACGCCGCCCGGATCCGGCGGAAGCGCGACTTGACCAGCGCAAAGATCCCGTAGGCGATCAGCCCCACCGCCACCACGCCGAGCAGGTAGGGACCATACCATTCTCCCTGCAGTGCATGCAGCGCGCCGCCCAGCCCCCGCGCCTCCTGAGGGTTGTAGTGCAGCGCCGCCCCGATCAGAAAGTACCCGATGATCCCGAACACCAAGCCGCGCGCCGCGTACCCCAGCCGGCCGGAGCGGATCACCCACTGGCGGGTGTCGCTGTCCAGCCCCAGCAGGTGCATCTTCTTCGCGAGATCCGCTTTGTAGGCCCGGTACAGCTCGTACAGGCCGAAGGCGAGGATCCCCAGCCCGACGAGCCCCACCAGCCAGCGCCCGAACGGCTGCTCCATCAGCATCGCCGTCCGGCTGTCCGCTCCGCTTTCACTGCCGTCGCCCATCCCCGAGCCCAGGGCTAGCCGTCCCGCCTCCAGCACCAGCCCCGCGTGGATCAGCCCGCTGATCCCGTACCCCGCGCGGGCCGCGTTCCCCTTCGCGTCCGTGCCCTTGTGCTCCGGATCCTGGACCGCCTGGACCAGCTTCCACAACGCGTAGCCCGCGAGTCCCAGGGCGACGGCGGCGAGCAGGACGCGTCCGAACGGCTGCCGCGCCATGGATTCCAGCGCCCCCTCCGAGCCGGTCACCCGGTCGCCCCGCCCGACGGCCGCCTGCAGGGCGATCCCCCCGATCACGACGTAGACGAGCCCTTTGGCCGCGTAGCCCAGCCGGGCGAGCCACTCCACCCAGGGTGCCGCTCCCTGCTCCGCGCGTCGGACATGGCGCTGCGCTTGAGCGGCAGACGTGGGGATCCGTGCCATGTTCGTTGCTCCGGATTGAGAGGAAAAGAAGGCGGCGCCAAATACCCGCTGCTTCCGGGAAGCACAAACCAGGCCGCACGCGCCGCGTTGCACCCCCGCCTCCGAGCGTCTACCTTTCGGGTTTGAGCGCGGGTGCTTCGGGATCGACTTCCAACTTGAGGTGACGCTTGGCGGATACGAGCTTTGACATCCTGGTGATCGGCGGCGGCCCCGGCGGCTACGTGGCCGCCATCAAGGCGGCGCAGCTGGGGTACAAGACGGCGTGTGTGGAGGAGGACAAGCTCGGCGGCATCTGCCTGAACTGGGGGTGCATTCCCACCAAGGCGCTCCTCGAATCGGCGGCCATGATCCAGCACCTCGGCCACGCGGAGGAGTTCGGCGTCAGCGTCGGCGAGATCCGGACCGACATGCAGCGGGCGGTGAAGCGCTCCCGACAGGTTTCGGAGAAGCTGGTCAAGGGAATCGGCTTCCTCTTCAAAAAGAACGGGATCACCCACCTCCCCGGACGCGGACGCCTCGCCGGCCAGGGTCAGGTGGAGGTCACCGGCCGCGACGGAAAGACGCAGACGGTGTCCGCCAAGCACGTCATCCTGGCGACCGGCTCGCGTCCGCGCGATCTCCCCTTCCTCCCGATCGACCACGAACGCGTCTGGGACTCGACCGACGCCATGATCCCGAAGGCGACGCCGAAGACGCTCGCGGTGGTGGGCGCCGGCGCCATCGGCTGCGAGTTCGCGGACGTGTACGCCGCCTTCGGCACGCAGGTCACCCTCATCGAGGTGGCCGGCCGCATCCTCCCGCTGGAGGACCGCGACTGCTCCGCGGTGGTCGAGAAGAGCTACCGCAAGCGGGGGATGGAGGTGCTGACCGGCACCATGCTCGAGTCGGCCGAGATCGGCGTGGACGGGGTGAAGCTGACGGTGAAGACGAGCAGGGGCGAGACGCGGATCATCGAGGCGGAGCGGGTGCTCAGCGCCATCGGACGCGTGCCGAACACGGAAGGGATCGGGCTGGAAGAGCAGGGCGTGAAGATGACCGAGCGCGGCTTTCCCGACGTGGACCGGCAGATGCGCACCTCGGTCCCGGGCGTCTACGCCATCGGAGATCTGGCCGGGCCGCCGCTGCTGGCGCACAAGGGATCGCACGAGGGCGTCGCCTGCGTGGAGGGGATCCACGGCGACCCGCACGCCGGCATCGACTACGGCAACATCCCCAACTGCACCTACTGCCACCCCGAGGTGGCCTCGGTCGGGCTCACGGAGGAGCAGGCGCGGGAGGGGGGCCACGACGTCGAGGTCGGCGTCTTCCCGTGGAGCGCAAACGGACGCGCCCTGACCGCCGGCGAAACCGAGGGGTTCGTCAAGATCATCCGCGACAAGAAGTACTCCGAGCTGCTCGGTGCGCACATCGTCGGGCCGCACGCCACGGAGCTGATCGCGGAGTTCGTGGTCGGCCGCCACCTGGAAGCCACGGCGGAGGAGATGGACCGGGCCATGCACCCGCACCCGACGCTTTCGGAGGCGATCGGCGAGGCGGCGCTCGCGGCGCAGGGGCACGCGCTGCACATCTGAGCGACGCTCACGACCGCACCCCCCAAGAGCACCATGATCAACCTGCTTTCCCGCTTTCTCCGCCCCAGCCTCCGCCAGCAGCTGGAAGGGGGCGTCCGCGACGCGCTGCGGCGCTACGCCGACCGCCGCACCGCGCCGGACCTGCGCGTGTACGTGTCCCTGGACCTGGTGCCGGAAGGGGTGAACCCGGAGATGTGGGCGCGCGACGAGGCCGACCACCTGCGCCGCTTCGCCGCGCAGTGGGCGCAGGACAACGGCATCGCTCGCGCGGGGCTCCGGGTGGAGACGATCCTGCTCGACACCAAGCGGGAGTTCGCCTTCGTGAAGCCGATGGGGCTCGCCGAGACGGCTCCGGCCGCCGAGTCTAGCGCCCGGCCCCTGCGCCCGGAGGC
>JALZKG010000406.1 GCA_030859365.1 Gemmatimonadota bacterium | reverse complement strand
GTACCGTGACGACCTGATGAGCGTCGGGCCTCTTCCGGTGGTGGGGTCCACCCGGCTCCCCGAGGGGGGGATCGACGGGCGGGTGATCGCCATCGTGGACGACGTGCTCTTCACCGGCCGCACCGTGCGGGCGGCGCTCGACGAGCTCGCCGACTTCGGCCGCCCGCAGCGCACCCTGCTGTGCGTGCTGGTGGATCGCGGCGGACGCGAGCTCCCCATCCACGCCGACGTGGCGGGGGAGCGGGTGGAGGTCGAGCCGGGGGGGCGCGTGGAGGTGCTCGTCCCGGAGATCGACGGCGATCTCGGCGTGGTCCGGGTGGGGGAGGGGTGATGGCGCACGCCGCGGCCCCCTACCTCGGCAAGGACCTGCTCGGCCTCGACGAGCTGTCGGGGGAGCAGATCACCGGAATCCTGGACACGGCGGAGCGCTTCAAGGAGATCTCCGAGCGCCCCATCAAGAAGGTGCCGGTGCTTCGCGGCAAAACCATCGTCAACGCCTTCTTCGAGAACAGTACCCGCACCCGGATCTCCTTCGAGTTCGCGGAAAAGCGGCTCAGCGCGGACACGGTGAACATCTCCTCCACCGGCTCCTCGGTCGCCAAGGGCGAGACGCTGGTGGACACCGCGCGCAACCTGGAAGCGATGCGCATCAACATGGTGGTGATCCGTCATCCGGCATCGGGATCCGCGCGGTTCCTGGCGGAGCGGATTGCCTCCAACGTCATCAACGCGGGCGATGGCAAACACGAGCACCCCACGCAGGCGCTGCTCGACCTGCTCACCATCCGCGACCACCTCGGCCGCCTGGACGGCGTGCGGGTGTGCATCGTGGGCGACGTGCTCCACTCGCGGGTTGCGCGCTCCAACATCCTGGGGCTGCGCAAGCTGGGAGCGGAGGTGGGGGTATGCGGGCCGCTCACCCTGCTCCCGCCCAATGCCGAGGAGATGGGGGTGCGCGTCTTCCGCCGGGTGGAGGAGGCGATCGAGTGGGCGGAGGTGCTCAACGTGCTCCGTCTCCAGCTGGAGCGGATGAAGGGCGGCTTCATCCCCTCGCTGCGCGAGTACAACCGGGTGTGGGGGGTGACGCGGGAGCGGCTGGAGAGCGCGCCTCGCGACGTGCTCGTCCTCCATCCGGGCCCCATGAACCGCGGCGTGGAGATCGACTCCGACGTGGCGGACGGGCCCCAGGCCGCGATCCTGGAGCAGGTGACCAACGGGGTCGCGGTGCGGATGGCGGTGCTCTACCTGCTCGCCGGCGGCGCACCCGAATCGGCCGAAGCGGCCAAGGGAGCGGCCGCGTGAGGCCGCTGCTGATCCGCGGCGGCCGCGTGGTCGACCCGTCGCAGAAGATGGACGCCGGGCTGGATCTGCTGCTCGCCGAGGGCATCGTCGCGGAGCTGGGGGAGCGGCTCGACGCACCCGAGGGCACGGAGATCATCGACGCGGCCGGGCTGGTGGTCGTTCCGGGGCTGATCGACGTCCACGTCCACCTGCGGGAGCCGGGCGGAGAGCACAAGGAGACCATCGCGAGCGGCGCCCGTTCCGCCGCGGCCGGAGGGTTCACCACCGTGGTCGCGATGCCGAACACCGATCCACCCATCGACAACGCGGCGGCGGTCGGCTTCGTCCTCGCCGCCGGGGTGCGCGCCAGCGGCGCCCGCGTCCTTCCCAGCGGCGCGATCACCGTCGCGCAGGCGGGCGAGCAGCTCACCGAGTTCGGCGAGATGGTCGCGGCCGGCGCCGTCGCCGTCACCGACGACGGTCGCCCCGTGGCGAACGCCGGGATCATGCGCATGGCGCTGGAGTACGCGCAGGCGTGGGACCTCCCGGTGGCGGTGCACGCGGAGGAGACCGGACTCTCCCGGGGCGGCGCCATGAACGAGGGAACGATGTCCACCCTGCTGGGTCTGCCCGGGATTCCCAACGCGGCCGAGGACGTGATGATCGCCCGCGACCTGATACTGGCGGAGCTGACCGGCGGACGGCTGCACATCCAGCACGTGTCCACCCGAGGCGGGGTGGAGCTGATCCGCGCCGCGAAGGCGCGCGCCATCCGCGTCAGCGCCGAGGCGACGCCGCACCACTTCACACTGACCGACGCCGCGGTGGGATCGTATCGCACGGACGCCAAGATGAACCCCCCGCTCCGCGCCGAGGCGGACCGCGACGCGGTGCGCGAGGGGGTGCGCGACGGCACGCTCGACGTGATCGCCACCGACCACGCGCCGCACCACTACGACGAAAAGGAGCAGGCGTTCGAGGATGCTCCTTTCGGCATCGTCGGGCTGGAAACGGCGCTCGGCATCGCCCTTTCCGAGCTGGTGCACTCCGGGCTCCTCGCACTGCCGGCGCTGGTGGACCGGATGAGCTGCGCCCCCGCGCGGGCGCTCGGGCTCCCCGGCGGATCGCTGCGGCCCGGCTCGCCGGCCGACGTGACGCTGCTCGACCCGGATCTGCCCTGGACGGTGGAGCCGGCCCGCTTCCTGTCACGCAGCCGAAACACCCCCTTCGGCGGGCGGACGCTCCGGGGACGCGCGGTCCGCACCGTGGTGGGCGGGCGTACGGCCTGGGAGGGGGCACCATGACGCGGGCCGGCAACGGCGCGCCCGGGTCGCTGCGCGGCTTCTGCGGCGAGCACTTCCCCTGGACCCTGATCCGCGACCTGGTGGACGGTTCCGACGTCGTGGCGTGCTACGTGGTGCACGAGAAGCGCCGCGCGAGGGCCCGCAACGACCGGGACTACCTGGATCTTCGCCTGGGAGACCGGACGGGCACCATCGCCGCCAAGGTGTGGGACGACGTCGACCGCGTGGACGCGCTCTGCGCGCGCGACGACATCGTCGGTGTCCGTGGGAAGGTGGGGCAGTACCAGGAGAAGCTGCAGATCACCGTCCGCGTGCTGGAGCCGCTGGAGGCGGACGGCGACGAGCTGGAGTACTTTCTGCCGGTCTCGCGGCGCGACCGGGCCGCCATGGAGCGGGAGCTGGACGCGCTGATCTCGACCGTCCGCGATCCCGGCCTCGCGGCGCTGCTCGCGCGCTGCCTCGGGCGCCGCGGCGAGTGGGGCGTCCGCTTCCGCACCCACCCGGCGGCGACGCGCAACCACCACGCCTGTATCGGAGGTCTGCTGGAGCACTCGCTCTCCGTGGCCGGCATCTGCGACCGGCTCGCGGAGCACTACCGCGCGCAGGGGGTGGAGGTCGACCGCGACCTCCTGGTGACGGGTGCGCTCCTGCACGACCTCGGCAAGATCCGCGAGCTCAGCGCAGGGCGCTGCTTCGCCTACTCGCACGAGGGGCAGCTGCTCGGGCACATCGTCCTCGGGATCCAGATGGTGGAGCAGACGTGCGACACCCTTCCCGAGCTGCCGGCCGAGCGCCGTCTCCTCCTTCAGCACCTGATCGCGAGCCACCAGGGGAAGCTGGAGTGGGCCAGCCCCAAGATCCCCGTCCTGCTGGAGGGGGTGATCCTCCACTACGCGGACGACCTCGACTCCAAGATCCACCCCGCCACGATGCTGCTCGGAACGGTGGAGCCGGGGGAGTGGACTCCCTTCGACCGGCACCTCGGCCGCTCCCTGTACCGCGCGGCCCCCTTCGCCTCCCCCGATCTCGAGCCGGTGGAGCCGGCCGAGGCGGCGCAGGCTCTGATCGATCTCTTCCCCCGCTGAAACCTCCGCTCCGGCTCGCCATGCAAAGCTCCGCATCCACCCCCTCCGAAACCCCGGTAGAGATCCGCTCTCTCCTGCGGCACCGCGATCAGCTCCGCGAGTGGCTGGAGCGGCTTCGCACGGTGGACGACGGCACCCCCGCCCGCATCGCGGAGCGGGTCCGCGCCGACTACACCGCGCGGCTGGAGGAGGTCACCCGCGAGCTTTCCGAGCACGCGGAGATGCTGGAGGCCGAGCTGGCGCAGCTTCGCGTCGGGCTCGAGCGAGCCGACGGTCGTGCCGCCGAAGCCGCCGACGCACTCACCGAGACCCATCTCCGCCACCGCATCGGCGAGCTGCCGCCGGAGCTGTGGGAGGAGCGGCGCCCGGTGCTGGAGGGAGCGGCGGAGAGCGCCGAGCAGGAGGCGTCCGCGGCTCGGGAGGCGGTGGGACGCCTGGCCGAGCTGGTG
>JALZKG010000403.1 GCA_030859365.1 Gemmatimonadota bacterium | reverse complement strand
CATCAGCGGCCCTCCCCCGGAGAACGGTCCGTCACCCGCGGAGACTTAGCGGTCGCGGTCGTCCGTGTTCTCGTCCAGCTTGCGCTGCGCCTTGCCAAAGGTGTCCTGGACCTTGCCCTTGGCCTGGTCCCACTTGCCCTCGGCCTGCAGGCTGCTGTCGCCGGTGAGCCCACCGGCGGCATCCTTGACCTTGCCCTTGAGGTCGTTGCCCTTGCCCTTGACCGAGTTGTCGACGCCCTTGTCCGTCAGGTTGCGGTCTTCCATTGCTTCCTCCCTGTTCGGGTATGTCGGCACCCTGCCGATCTCCTTGTACGGGTAGCACTTGCAAGACGTGTACCGGATCTGTCCCGGTGGCAGGGCGGCCCCCCGCGAATCCGAAACCCCATCTCTGTACGTACCACCAATCCCGCCCCCCATCCCCCGAAGACGAAGACGATGCGCACCTCCTACGACAGGTTGGAGATCGGCGTCGGTACGGCCGGGATCCTGGTCGCTGCCTTGTTGTCGGCAACGGTACCCGGATCTCGCGCGGTGGCGTGGATGGACGTGTTTCGCTGGTCCGGCGCACTTCTGCTGGCGCAGGGCTTTCTCCGTGACGTCGTGATCCTGCTCCGCCGACGCCGTGGCGACACGGCCGAGGAGGGTCCGGAGAAGCGGGGATGGTGGATCTGCGTCGAATCCACCGTGGGGCTGCTGCTCATCGGCCAGGCAGGCCTGCTCGTCCTGGCGGGCGGAAGCGGAGCGCTGCGCCTGCCGCTGGGAGGATGGGCTTTCCTGCTGTCTATGTGGTGGCTTTTCGGCTACGCCACCCGCGAGCTGGTCCTGAAGCTGAAGCGAGATCCCGATCACGTCAACCTGCTGATCGGCTTCCGGGGGCCGCCGATTCCGGCCGAGACTGGGTGGAGCGCCACACCCACGCGACGAGCACCGCCTGCAGCGGAAGCCGCAGCCAGAGCAGCGCAGGCGGGGCCCCTGGAGTGAGCGCCATATGGACGTTGACGGGGAAAACGGCGACCAGGAGCGCGATCAATCCCCACCCCGCCCAGCGGCGCACCTCGGGGAGCAGCACCCCGATTCCGCCGGCGATCTCGGCGGCGCCGCTCAGGCTCACCAGCGCGGCGGGGTAGGGAAAGCCGGGCGGAACGACGCGCGCGTACAGCTCCGGGCGTGCAAAGTGCAGAGCGCCGGCGCCGACGAACATGAGCGCCAGCGCCGCACGGCTCCAGCGGGCCGGCCGGGATTCACCTTGCTTCTTCAATCATGCTCCTTCAGATCGTCTCCCTGCTGGGCGCCGCGCTGCTGCTCGGTGCCTTCGCCGCGAACGCCCGCGGCCGCATGGGCCACCGTGACCCGCTGTACAACGCGCTGAATTTCGTCGGCGCGGTGCTGCTCGGGTGGGTCGCGGTCGCGGACGGGCGCTGGGGCTTTATCATCCTGGAAACCGTGTGGGCACTGGTTGCGCTCGCCGGGCTGCTGCGCCCGCCTCGCGTGGGCCCGGCCGCGTAGGAGCAAGAAACGGAGCGCGCCCTAGAAGCGCGTCTCCATCCCGTGCACCACCCGGAAGGTGTCGCGGGCGATCAGCAACTCCTCGTCGGTGGGGATCACCCACACCTCCGGGTGCGCGTCGGGCGGGCTGATCCGCCCCTCCACACCGCCGACGGCAGCCGCGTTGCGCGCGGGATCGATGCGGATCCCAGCCCACTCCAGCCCCTCGCACGCACGGGCGCGGATCTCCGGGGCATTCTCTCCCACCCCGCCGGCAAAGGCGATGGCGTCCGCGCCGCCAAGCGCGGCCAGGTACGCGCCGATGTACTTGCGCACCCGGTAGCAGAACACCTCGATGGCGAGCCGCGCCCGGCGGTCGTCGTGCTCCGCGGCCTCGGCGAGAAGCTCCCGCATGTCGTGCGTCAGGCCGGAGATCCCCAGCAGCCCGGACTGCTTGTTGAGCAGCGCCTCCACCTCGGCGAGCGTCATCCCCTCCTTGGTCGCGACGTAGTCCAGGATTGCCGGATCCAGATCCCCCGAGCGGGTCCCCATCACCAGCCCCTCCAGCGGGGTGAAGCCCATGGAGGTGTCGACCGACTCCCCCGCCCGGATCGCGCACACCGACGCGCCGTTCCCCAGGTGTAGGGTGATGAGGTGCGTTCCCTCGCGCGTGCGGCCGGAAAGCTGCCGGTAGCGGTAGGCGACGAAGCGGTGCGAGGTGCCGTGGAAGCCGTAGCGGCGGACGCGGTGGCGGCGGTAGAAGCTGTAGGGGAGGGCGTACAGGTACGCCCGCTCCGGCAGGGTATGGTGGAACGCAGTGTCGAAGACCGCCACCTGGGGGACCCCGGGGCCGAGCGCCGCGCGCACCGCCCCGATCCCCTTCAGGTTCGCCGGGTTGTGCAGCGGCGCCAGGTCGATCACGTCCTCGATCCCGCGCAGCGTGTCCTCGTCGATGCGGACCGAGCGGACGAAGCGCTCCCCCCCGTGAAC
>JALZKG010000389.1 GCA_030859365.1 Gemmatimonadota bacterium | reverse complement strand
GTACCCGCTCTCCGCCGCGGCCGCGGGGAGATCGAGTTCCTCCTCTTCGGCCGCGGCGATCGCGCCCTGCAGCTCGGCCGCGTGCGCCTCGCACAGCTTCGCGAGCGCCTCCGCGCCGTACCGGCCGCGGAGGCGCTCGGCCTCTTCCTTCCACCCGTCCACCAGGTCCGTCAGGCTCATGAGGGGCCTTCTACCTCCTCCGCTATTAGATACTCTTCCTCCAGGTCCGCGAGGTAACAGGCGAGCTCGAGGCGCATGGGCAGGGCCGCGTCTTAGACCTTGCCGGCGGCTTCCATCCCGGAGAGGCAGCCACAGCTCGTCCGGCGGCGGCTCCGGGTGCGCTCTACCCCTTCCATCGGTTTGCTTCGCGCTCCTGGGCGATCAGGCCGCCCTTGATCTGCAGGGAGCGGCTGCGTGCGATCCGATCCGCTTCTTCCGCAGTGCACCCATCGGCCATCAGGCGGGCGCACAGCTGGTGATGCACCCGCATCGTCGCGGCGGCCACTTTCATGAGCAGCTCCTCCGGGGTGTGCCCAGGGGACGGTCCCACCTGCAGGGCAAGCCGGATCGCCTCGGGGTCGAGCACCTCGTACGGATCGATGTCGGAAGACTCCTCGCTGCGGGTCACGAGGCACCTCCCATCCGTACCTGCCTGCCTGAAGTGCTGCAGTGGAACATGGGCATACCTCCGGTGTTGCGCCGGAGGACAGGCGTACCCATATTCCGGGTACACCACGTCGCCTCCGGCGGGTGGTTCGAGGGCGGCATCGGAGATCTTCTTGGCGGAGGATCCGGTGCCGCCCTTTGTCACTGGACCGATAGCTTACTGTACCCGGGATACATTGTCAAGCATTGTATGGTACACCACCCTCTCGGAGGTGACCGCTGCTGAGCCCTGAGGAGGCAAAACGGCTGGTCCGGTCCGTGGTCGACGAGACCGGTCTGTCCCGCGCCCAGGTGGCGCGGGACGCCGGGGTGAGCGAGCACTCCCTATGGTCCTGGGTGAAGGGTGCACGCACTCCCGAAGCGAACAGCCTTCGAAAGCTGGCCGATGGACTCCGTCGCCGCAGTACCGCCTTGAGCACACTCGCCGACAGGCTCTCCGAGGCGGCGGAGGAACACGGCGCACAGTGAAACGCCGCCGGGACGTGCCCGGCGGCATGGGCGTGGTGCCTCCGGCGTCAGGCATGGTTCCGGGTTCGCCTCGGTCTCCGCGAGCTGCAGCGCGGCGTGCGCGATGGCCAGGAACGCCCCGAAGCGGAACTCCAGCGCCTCCATCACCGCCGCGGGCGACGCGCCGTCCGGCTTCACCCGCTGATCCCGTTCAGGAGGTCTCCCCCCGGCAGGCAAACAGACGGCGCAGCGGAGCCGAAGCGCGACTCTCCGCCTTCCGGCATCGGGTAGCGCTTGACGCGGTGCCCGCATCTCGTGCACACGTCGCCCACATAGAGGCGCTCCTCGTCCGGCAGGACCGTATGGAGCTGCATCTCGATCCTGCCCGTCCTGCGCGCGAACTCGGTCAGCCACGCCGGGTGGGTGATGCGCTCGTCGTACCGCGCCCGGTAGCGGTGGCCGAACCACTGGCCCCAGACGCCGATGCAGGCGGGAGACCCGCCCCCGCCGCGCGGGACGGCCTCCAAAACGTCTTCGAGAAGATTCGTGAAGGCGGCGATGCACCGACGGAGCGGCCGTCAGTCCCCGGCGGCTGTGAGCACCAGCGATACGGGTCCGTCGGTGAGACCGCCGAGGATGTGCTGCAGATCAGCGTGGTACTTGTCCTCAATCCACTTGGCGGCAAAGCTGTCCTTCACCTCGACAACGATGCGCCCAACCTCTTGCTCACGCAGCCGGGTCGGGCGCAGCCAAGCTTCGAACATGTTTGCCGGGATCCGGTCGCGGTAGCGCCGCAGCGCGTCTCCCCAGAGGTCGTCGGGCAGCGGCGCGGTCTCGCCAGAGGGCGGAGGAACCTGGGGTGGCAGGGCGCTGGGCGCCGTCGCTTGCTCCCGTTCCTCCAGCTGCGACCGGAACCAGCGGTAGAAGCGCTCGTCCGACGAAAGGTTGCGGCCTTCCTTCAGGGCCCACATGAGGAAACGGGCGGGGTTGTGGATCTGTTCCGTCTCCGGCTGCGTTTCGGACGTCCAGCGGTAGTAGTACAACGCCCAGTACGCATCCTCGGGCGCCTCGGTTACGATACGCCGCGCGTCGGCGCCGCTGATCCCGATCGCGCCCAGGAGGATGAGCTGGACGCGCGTGTCCCGCAGGTCGGTCATCCCCGCCCCGCGCAGCATGCGCGCGGTGCGGAGCACGGGGCCGGCAGCCATGGGAAAGCGGTAGACTCCGGCGCGCTCCTTGACCGGGGTGCTGGGGAGCAGGATTCCTTCCTGCACGAGTGCCTCGTGCGCGGCCTTGAGCATGCGGCGCAGATCGGGGCCCGGGGTCGCGCGCGAAAGCGCGCACAGCTCCACGAGCTGGTCCTGGGTGTAACTCCACTCGTCCCTGCCGCGCGCGCACTGCACCGCCGCGAGGCTGTAGAGACGTTGGGCGATCGGGCTCGTCTGCCGGACGTAGCGCGGCAGGTCGATCCACGCCGTCCAGCCACCGGCGGCCTGGTAGATCCATGTTGGATCGACCTGGATGTAGTCGATCGCTGACTCCTCGCGAGTGAAGGACACGCTCATCAGGTGCAGCGTGGATTCCACCCTCTTGGTGCGGCGCCGAGGCGCGACCGGCTCGGCTCGACCGGAGAGGACGTCTTCACCGTCCTCGGGTTCGTGGATCTGCGTCACGACGGTGACATTGGCGAGCCGGGTGAGCGAGTCGCGAATCCGGTCATTGAACGCCCCGCTGGGCTGCTTACCCAACAGCTCCGCGAATCGGACGAAGGGGACCCGGTCCAGGCGACCGATCCCGCCCTGGTTCCACGCCTCGCTGTCGACGATCATCTGCATCACTGCGTACAGCACCTCGCTGTCGCCACCATACGCGCGGGGGATCGCGGGGTTGGCACTGCGGATCTCGTAGTGCATCCGATCCCCTCCCGTCTTCAGATCGCCCTCGGTGAGGACGAACTCGGATGCCAGCGCACCATTCTGGTTGTAGCGGGGCGCCTTCGCGCTCAGCACGATCGGCAGCTCGGCCAGGTCCAGCGGGACCGGCGTCGGGAGCTCGGCCGAAACGTCCGTCCCCAAAAGCGGCTGAAGGGGCCGCGGGATCATGTCGTTCATAGCGCGCCGCTCGGATTCGGGTGGGTGGGACAGTATAACAACCTAAAAGAACTACAGAAACTACCCAACCACCACAGGGGAAACCGGCGGCGGCCAGAGTGGACGGCATCGGGCACATAAAGTGTTGGGGATGGGGAGATTGGCAGGCTGTTCACGTCCACAGAAAACGGGGTCGGACCTCACCAGGGCGCGGGTGAGGCATCCGAGAAACACGTGCGAATCATCGGGATTCCGCGGGCGAAGGAAAACACGGGTGGGGCATCACTTCGACGGGATGTTCGCCGCAGCACTTCAGGCGGCCAAAGCTGGCAATCCGCAGCCACATTCCACTGTTTGCAACCCCTCTTGAAAGGGCTATCACCCGGTGCGAGTCAAAGATTCCGGTGCGCTGTGTTGTTAACTCATTGACACCGCACACTTTACTCTTGAGCTGGAGTGGGCGCCGGGGCGATGTTGTAAGCGCCTGCGTAGGTGGGGTTCGTCCCTTGCAGGGAAGCAAGTTCGAGTGCATCATGGAGGGGTCGCGGTTCACCCGCGTCATCCGCGGCCGCGTACCCGATGGTCCACCCGTGTTTCTCATGGCTATGGACCGCCGGGGCCGTTGATGGTCCACCCTTGTTTCTCAGATGGCTCACCCCCCTCTCGCCGAGCGTTCGCCCCCGGTTTTGTGACCGCTAGTCCCAGCCGTTCCTTCGCGGCGCCGCGGCGCCTTGATCTCTCCGACACGGAGCTCCTGCACCGCCTGTCGGGGCTCGCTCCAGTGTTGCGTCGGGACGCGTGGGCCTTCGCCGTCGCACTGGACGCACACCAGCGGGAGGCAGGCGATCTCAGCGGCTCGGACCTGGCACCCGCCTATTCCCGCCCCGCGCAGATCGGTGCGAGCGCGGGGCTGGCGGCGGGCAAGGCGAGCGACGTCGCCGGGCTGCTCCGCCGTGTGGGGGCACTCAGGCCCGGGCGGGGGCTGGCGCTCGCCCAGGCGGTCCAGCAGCCCACGATCGGCGCACGGCTCGACTGGCCCGGATTGCTCCGGCTGCTTGACGGTGAGACCGCAGCCCTTCTCGTCTGCCGGACCTTTGCACTGCTCATCGACGGTCTGCCCGGAGCGTGGGTCGCGGTGGAGATCGGCGACGTGGCTCGTCAGAGCACGTACAGTGTAGCGACCGCCCGCCGGGCCCGGACGGGGTTGGAGGAGCGGGGTATCCTTCAGAGCCGCCCCATGAGCGGAGCCGCGACGGAATACCGATTTGCTCCGCTCGCCTGGGGCGAGCGGGAGTCGGCCTCCCCGGAGAACCAGATCGGGGGTTCTGCCCCGCCGGCGAGCACTGCGGCAGTTCAGGAGACCCCTGCGGAAGGAGTGGTGATCGAGGTTCGTGGGGTGGAAGTGGAGGTGGCACCGGGAGCCGGGCGCGTGCGCATCGAGCCTGACGGATCCGGGGGCCAGGTCGTGCGTGTCGGGGACGTGGTGCTGCGGTCTCGTTAGCACCCCCAAGGAACGGCGCCTGTGGTCCGGGCGAAAAGAGCGCCCGCGCCCCGGAGCCGCGGGCGCTCTGCCGTTTTGCCGTGGCTGGTTCGCTCCAGCGCGGCCGGAACCCCTTGGGTGATCTCCCCGAGCGACTCCGCCGTACCGGGAGATCGTGCAGACGGGTGCGCACCGGTACCCTTCAAGAAAGGCTCTCCGAGGAGTGAGCCTCCACGCGGCCGACGATGTCAGGAGCGCACCCCGCTGCGGGGTGCGCTCCTGCTCCGTTGCGGGGGTCCCGGGGCGCCGTTCCATCGCAGGGAACCGGCTCGGGTCGGGGTGCCACCCTTCCGTCTTGAGGGCGAGGGGGTCCGCACCGCGCGGATCCCCATCCGTCCAGCGGAAGCAGGCACCAGTGGAAAGCGAGTTCCCGCCCTTCGGGTGGTCCCATTCGCGGCAGAAAACCCTCGACGACTGCGCCCGCCGGTACTTCTATGCGTACTACGCAGCAGGACGCGGCCGCCGGAGCGGCGTTGGGGAGGAGGCCTGGCTCGCGTCGGTCCTCAAGCGGTTGACCACGTTCGAACTGGTGCTGGGCAGGGCGGTCCACGATCGGGCCAAGGAGATCCTCCGTGCGGTGCGCGCGCGCAGGCCGAGACCGGGCCTGGATCTCCTCATCGAGCGGACGCGGGCGGCGCTCAACCGGGTCTACATCGCCTCGCTCGACCGCGAAGCCTTCCTGTACGCCACGGATCGGCGAGAGATGCTCCTGGCCCTCTATTACGATCGTGGGGTCTGCGACGAGCGGATCGCTGCCCTGCGTGAGAAGATGTACCAGTGCCTGGAACACCTCCACGGCTGCTCCTTGTGGGCAGAATTGGAAGCGGTCGATCCCTCCGAGATCCTCGCAATCGACCGTATTTGCACGTTTCAAGTCGGTGGAACGCTTGTGTACGTCGCCCCCGATGTGATCTACCGGACTGCGCTCGGCGGATGCGTCATATGCGACTGGAAGACCGGCTCCTGCGAGGGCGCGCGCGATCAACTCGCCCTCTACAGCCTGTACGCACGGCACGGCCTCGGCGTCTCTCCGCGCGGTGGCACCTACCGGGGGCGGGTCTTCGGACTCTCCGACGGCGGGAGCGAAGAGCACACCATTTCCGATGCGGATCTCGAAGCGGCGCTCGAAAGGATCCGGAGCGGCGCACGCGGGATGCGTTCGTACATGGTGGACCCGGAGCAGAACCTGCCCCGGGCCAAGAGCGCCTTCCCACTCACCACACGCAGAACGCTTTGCGCAGGTTGCAGCTACTTCGAGCTGTGTACCCCCGATCTCCGGCTTCCCATATTCCCGGAGGTCCATGGCACACCGTAGACCCATGAACGGGGGAGCCGGCGAAGCCACCGGACCATTTTCCCGCCCGGATGCCGACCTGTTGGCCCTGCTCGAAGCGGCGCGCATTGGGGATGCGTCCGCTCTGGAAGGCCTGCTCACGGAGCTGTACCCCGCCATCCGGATGCATGCATTCCGGCGGTTGCGGGGTCTCCGCGACCCAGAGTCGCTCGCGGACGACGTTGCCCAAGAATCGCTTCTACGGATCGTTCGGGGGGTCGCCCTGTGCCGGGCGGAAACGCCTGCTGCCCTGTTCGGCTGGGCGCTTGTGGTCACGCGCCGGGTCGTTGCGGACCTCCTTGAGAGTAAGCATAGACAGGAGGCGTGGGTTCGGCCCACTCCGGACCTGGAGGCAGTGGACGGGCATGCTTCGCTCCGCGCGTGGTTCTCCCGGTCCTCGCCGCCGCCGTCTGAAGCCCTTACGATCCTCACCGATCTCCTCGGATCCGTCCTTCAATCCCTGCCCGAGGGAACTGTGGCGATCCTCCACCTGCGCGTGCAGATGGAGATGACCTGGCCCGAGATCGCAAGCCAGGTGCGGACCACCGCCGCCGCGGCGAAGCGCCGATTCCAGCGAGCGCAGGAGCGCATCCGGAAGGACATCCTCGCGCAGGCCCTCCGACTCCCCCCTGCGGAGCGGCGGACGGTTTCTCGGCCCCTGCGGCGCCTAGGGATAGCCCTTCCGCTCGCTGACCCCTCCGATCCGGGACCCTAGGTCCTCCCGCGGACCCGCCCGCTGTGTAAATTTGTTGCTGTAAAAAGGAGGTAA
>JALZKG010000450.1 GCA_030859365.1 Gemmatimonadota bacterium | reverse complement strand
GGACGGAGCGGCCCGTGGAGGGGCTTTCCGGCGGGGAAAGGAAGCGGGTGGCGCTGGCACGGGTGCTCCTGCAGCGGCCGGAGCTGCTCCTCCTGGACGAGCCCACCAACCACCTGGACGCGGACACCGTGCTCTGGCTGGAGGAGCACCTGGTGGAGTACCCGGGCGCCATCATGCTGGTCACCCACGACCGCTACTTCCTGGACCGCGTGGTCGACCGGATGATCGAGGTGTCGGCCGGCGATCTCACCGCGTACCGGGGCGGCTATACGGCGTACCTCGAAGCCAGGGCCGAAGAAACCGAGCGTCTCGCGACCGAGGACGCGAAGCGGCAGACGCTGATCCTCCAGGAGCTGGCGTGGGTGAAGCGCTCCCCCTCCGCGCGCACCGGCAAGCAGAAGGCGCGCATCGGCCGGCTGGACGAGCTGCAGGCCGAGCGGGAGCAGCGACACCCCGCCGAGCGCGCCGCCGCGGAGATGGCGGCAGCGGATGCGCCTCGCCTGGGGCGCACCGTGTTGAACCTGCACGAGGTGTCCAAGAGCTTTGGCGATCGCACGCTGATCCGCTCCTTCAGCACCCTCCTGCAGGCGGGGGAGCGGATCGGGATCATCGGTCCGAACGGGGCGGGGAAGACCACCCTGCTGCGCGTCATCCTGGGCGAGGAAGCGCCCGACGAGGGCCGCGTGGAGATGGGCAAGAACACGCGTATCGCCTACTTCGACCAGCGGCGGGAGGATCTGGACCCGGACGCGACCCTCTACGAGGCGGTATCCGGCGAGGACTGGGTCAGCGTCGGCGGGAGTCGCGTGCACCTCCGCAGCTATCTGGAGCGCTTCCTGTTCCCCCCCGCCCAGCAGCGGCAGAAGATCCGCTCCCTTTCCGGAGGCGAGCGCAACCGGGTGCTGCTCGCGCGGCTGCTGCTCCAGCAGGCCAACCTGCTGATCCTGGACGAGCCGACCAACGACCTGGATCTGCTGACGCTTCAGGTGCTGGAGTCGCTGCTCGCCGACTATCCGGGGTGCGTGCTCCTGGTCACCCACGACCGATTCTTTCTGGACAAGGTGGCGACCGGGCTGATCGTCTTCGAGGGCGATGGCGTGCTCCGCCGCCACGCTGGAGGGTACGACCTGTACCGGCGGCAGCGGGAGGCGCGGGAGGCGGAGGCGCGTGCGGCCGCGCCCGCGCCTCCCCGCTCGCAGCCCTCCCGAACAGCGCCCGCCCTTTCGGCCACCCGCAGGCTGTCGTACCGGGAGCAGAAGGAGATGGAGGGAATGGAGACGGCCATCCTCGAGGCGGAGGCGCACAGGGAGGCGCTCGGGGAGCGGCTGGCTGATTCCGCGCTCTACGCGGGCCCCTCGGACGAGGTGCGGAGCGTCACCGACGCCTTTCGCCAAGCCTCGGAACGGGTGGATGCCCTGTACGCGCGGTGGGAGGAGCTGGAGGGGATCCGTGCGGACTGAGCGGCGCCCGGTGCTCCGGCTTGCGCTGGTGCTTTGGATCCTGCTGCTCACCGGGTGCGGCGGGGTGGGCGCCCTCAACGCCCTGATCCCGCGCGGCGGGTGGACGCGTACGGAGGGGATCGCCTACGGCCTCCATCCGCGCCAGCAGCTGGACG
Organism: Gemmatimonadota bacterium; assembly: GCA_030859365.1. Taxonomy (GTDB): domain Bacteria; phylum Gemmatimonadota; class Gemmatimonadetes; order Longimicrobiales; family Longimicrobiaceae; genus JALZKG01. The sequence continues at coordinate 3,049 of JALZKG010000450.1, read as the reverse complement.
TGTACCGTCCGCGCGACGCCCGCACGCCCCGGCCGGTCGTGGTCTTCTTCTACGGCGGCCGCTGGGACAGCGGGGCGCGCGACCTGTACCCCTTTGTCGGTGAGGCGCTGACCGCTCGGGGCGCCGTCGTGATCGTCCCCGACTACCGGCTCTACCCCAGCGTAGTCTTCCCGGCGTTCGTGGAGGACGCCGCACTCGCCGTTCGCTGGGCGCGGGAAAACGCGGCCCGATGGAACGGGGATCCGGATCGCATCCTGCTGGTGGGGCATTCGGCCGGGGCTCACCTCGCGCTGCTCCTGGCGCTGGACGAGCGCTATCTCCGCGACGCCGGCGTTCCCCAGAGCGCGATCCGCGGTGCGGTCGGGATCGCGGGTCCGTACGACTTTCTGCCGCTGGACGAAGACCTGCGCCCCATCTTCGGTCCTCCGGAGCAGTGGCCCGACACGCAGCCGATCCGCTTCGTCGACGGCGACGAACCCCCCATCCTCCTGCTTTCCGCCGGTGCGGACCGCGTGGTGGACCCGCACAATGCACCCAACCTTGCAGCACGCATCCGTGAAATGGGCGGCCGGGTGCAGCACATCGAGTACCCCAGGTTAGGCCATCTCTCTGTGCTGCTTGCGCTTGCGCATCCACTGCGTCGTCTGGGACCGGTCCGGCGCGACGTGGGCGCCTTTTTGCGTGCCGTGTCCCATCGTTGACACCCCCTCCGAGCGGAGCTATTCTGTCCCTACCGCAGCTTTCTTCCGCCGTTCGCGTTCGCACCACAGAGTTTCCGATGAGCCTCTCCCTCCTGCTCGTGCTGGTGGCGTCCTCCGCTGCCGCCGAACCGATCGCCGTGTCCCCGGACACCATGCTCCGCAACCCTCTCGCGCTCTCGGTGTCGCGCTCCGCGGCGGCGGCGCCCACGCCGCGCCACGAGCTGGCGAGCGCGTCGGCCGCCGGACTCAGCTTCGCCTCCCTGGTGCGTGCCGAGGAAGCGGTGTACCAGGAGGTGCGCCGGGGTGGCTTCCCGGGCGCGGCGCTCGCGGTGGGCCGGGGAAGCCAGGTGGTGCTGGAGCAGGGGATCGGGCGCACGGGTTGGACCGCCGGGGACCCCCAGGTAAACGCCGACGAGACGATCTACGATCTGGCGTCGCTGACCAAGGTGGTGGCGGCCACCACCGCGGCCATGCTGCTGGTGGAGGACGGCAAGCTGTCGCTGGACGCGCCGGTGTCGCGCTACCTCCCCGGCTTCGTCGGGCCGGGGAAGGCGGGGGTGCGGGTGCGCCACCTGCTGACCCACACCTCCGGGCTCCCGGCGTGGGCCGAGCTGTACTCCACCACCCCGGAAGGTGCCCTCGCGCGCGCCATCGCTACCCCGCTGCAGCGGGAGCCGGGCTCGCGTGTCGATTACTCCGACATCGGCTTCGTGCTCCTCTGGGCGGTGGCGGAGCAGGCGGCGGGGGAGCCGCTCTACAAGCTGCTCGACCGGCGCATCTTCGGACCACTAGCGATGCGCTCCACCACCTACCTCCCCGGTGCGGCGTGCGACCGCTGCGCTCCCACCGCGCTCCTTCCCGACGGAACCCTGCTCCGGGGCGTGGTGCACGATCCCATCGCCCGCCGGCTGGGCGGGGTCACCGGCAACGCGGGCCTCTTCTCCACCGCGCACGACCTCGCCCGCTTCGCCGCCATGCTCGCGGGCGAAGGGGAGATGGACGGAGTGCGGGTCCTCAAGGCCGAGACCATCCGCCGCTTCACCGCGCGCCAGCCCGGCGCCGGCACCCGGGCGCTCGGGTGGGACACCCCGTCCGGGGGCAGCAGGGGTGCGGCGGGCCCCCGCCTGTCAGGACGCGCGTTCGGCCACACCGGCTTCACTGGCACCTCGCTCTGGGTGGACCCGGAGCGGGGGACGTGGACGGTGCTGCTGTCGAACCGCACCTTCCAGCCGCGCGGGGAGAACCGCATCCAGGCGGTCCGCCGCACCGTGAACGACTGGGTGTGCGATTCGAGCGACCGCGCCCGCCTGGCGAGTCCGACACCGCTGCTGAGCGCACCGTGAGCCCCCTTTCCGTATTGCAGCGGAGCGGGTGCCCCTGATTCCGCTGCTGGCGCAGGCGGGCGGTGGGCGCGAATCGATCGAAGGCTTCGCGACGCGGATGCAGCCGCTGCTCGCCTTCGACCGGGCCCTGTTCCGGATCGGCGGCACCGACGTCACGGTGGCGTCGCTGGTCAGCTTCGTGGCGTTTCTCCTCCTGGCGCTGCTCGCCTCCCGCCTGCTGCAGCGTGCTCTCGGCCGCGTATACCGCCGGCGCCACCTGGACGAGGGGGTCCAGTACTCGCTGAACCGCCTGCTCCACTACACGGTGCTGGGTATCGGCGGCTTTCTGGCGCTCGACAACCTGGGGATCTCCGTCACCGCCCTCGCGGGGTTGGGGGCGATCCTGGCCGTCGGAATCGGCTTCGGCCTGCAGAACATCGCCCAGAACTTCGTGAGCGGCGTGATTCTGCTGCTGGAGCGGCCGGTGAAGAAGGGGGACTTCGTGGAGGTGGGGGAGACGCGTGGCACCGTGCGGGAGATCCACGCGCGCGCGACGGTGATCACCACGCTCGACAACGTGGACATCCTGGTCCCCAACGGGCAGTTCATCACCGAGCCGGTGGTCAACTCCACCTACGACAACCGCCGGGTGCGGGTCCGGGTGGAGGTGGGGGTGGCGTACGGCTCCGACACGGCACGAGTCCGCGACGCGCTGGAGCGGGTGGCGGCAGAGCATACCGCCGTGCTGCGGGAGCCGCCACCCCTGGTTCGCTTCGACGACTTCGGCGAATCCTCGCTCGACTTCACCCTCCTGGTGTGGATCGGCGAACCGCTCACCGAGCCCCGGGTGCTGAGCGATCTGCGTTTCGCCATCGACCGCGCTTTCCGGGAGGCGGAGATCGAGATCCCCTTTCCGCAGCGGGACCTGCACCTCCGCTCGGGGTGGCCGGCGGAGCGCGGCTGAAGCGGCGCTCCGGAATCTATCGCCCGCCGGCCGGCGGCGTGGCCGCGGGGGCGGGCTCCTCC
>JALZKG010000371.1 GCA_030859365.1 Gemmatimonadota bacterium | reverse complement strand
CGCTCACGCGGCCGCTTCGCGGGTACGGTCCACCACCAGCGCCACCCTGAACGGGAGGTGCGCGTGGACGCGCGCCGTGGGGAGGCCCGCTGCCTGGGCGAGCAGCGCCAGCTCGTCCGGGGTGTAGGCGCGGCGTACGGAAAGCGGACCGTCGTGGCGCGTCATGGGGCTCCTTCGCCACACCGTAGCGGCCAGCAGGCGCGCACCCCAGAGCGCCGAAAGCGAGCGCCGCAGGTCGCCCACCACCACGCCGTGCGAGGCCACGCGCGCCAGTTCGGCGAGCACCCGCACCGCCTGCGCCGGATCGAAGTGGTGCAGCGCGGTGGAGCAGATGGCGAAGTGGAAGCCGCGGTCGGGGTACGGCAGACCGAGGGCATCCGCCGGCTCGACGCGGATCTCCGGTTGGCCGGCGGTATGGGAGCGGGCGAGGGCCAGCGTCTGCGGGTGGTGGTCGGTGGCGGTCAGATCCAGCGCCACCCCCTCCCTCCGCCCCCACTCCGCGAGCGCGATCAGCAGGTCTCCCGAGCCGGCGGCGACGTCGAGCACCCGCAGCGGCGCCGCGGCGCGCGCGCGGCGGATCATCGGGATCAGGTGACGGAACAGGCTGCGCCGCCCCCCGAGCCACCGATTCACCTCCCGCAGATCCGCGAGGCTCCGTGCCAGCTCGGACCGGGGGACGTCGGGTTCGTCCATCCGTTCGGTGCCGTGGGCGCGGCCGAGAAGTTCGCCGATCATGCGACGGCCTGGGGGTGCGTGCTCATGCCAGCGCCTCCCGCAAGCGCCCTGCCGCCCGATCCAGCGCGGCACCGGCGGCGGCCACGTCGACCGAGCGGACGACGCCGTCCCGGTACAGCACGCGCCCCGCCACCACGGAAAGCACGACGTCGCTCCCCCGCGCCCCATGGAAAAGCGCTACCATGGGGTCGTGGATGGGGCGGACGTGCGGTCCGGCGAGCGACACCGCGCACAGGTCCGCCTCCTTGCCCGTCTCCAGCGTGCCGACCCGCCCCTCCAGCCCGATCGCTCGGGCGCCGTCCAGGGTGACGAGGCGGAGCAGCTCCGCGGCGGGGAGCAGGGTGGGATCCGCAGCCGCCGCCCGGTGCAGCAGCGATGCAAAGCGCGCCTCCTCCAGAAGGTCGAGGCGGTTGTTGCTCCCCACCGAATCCGTGCCGAGCCCGACGGGGATCCCCGCCTCCCGGAGCGCGGCGAAAGGGGCGATCCCATGTCCGAGCTTCGCGTTGGCGACGGGGCAGTGGGCCACGGCGCACCCCGCATCGGAGATGCGCCGGATGTCGTCCGCGTCCACGTCGACGCAGTGGATCAGCAGCGGCCGGGCGTCGAGCACCCCGAGACGCTCCAGCAGATCGACGGTGGAGCGGCCCCGCACGGGGGTGGGGATCCCCCGCGCCCCCAGCGACTCCGCGAAGGGGCCGTTGCCGTGCGCGACCAGCGCCCGCTCGGCGGCAGACTCCGCGGCGTGGATCGCGAGGGGGAGCCCTTCGCGCCGCGCGTACCTGGCGACGGCCGCGAAGAGGGTGTCCGACACGGAGTAGGGCGCGTGCGGCGAAACGCCGATGCGGACGCGTTCGCACTCCCCGGCGCGGAGCACGTCGATCGCCCGGCGCAGGTCGCGCAGCGAAGCGTCGGCCTGCGCCGCATCCGGACCGAAGCACTCGCGAAACACCACGCCGCGCATCCCTGCTTCCCGCACGGCCACGGCCGCCATCGCCGAGCTTTCCGTGGCGGCAAGGGTAGTGATCCCGGCGCGCAGCGCCTCCACGGTCGTCCACCTCGCGGCGGCGAGGTGCTCCGCATCGCCCAGCGCGCGGCGCGTCGCGCTCACCAGCCGCACGATCCAGCGGGCGAAGTCCAGATCCTCCAGCGCACCCCGGAACAGCGCGAGCTCCGGGTGGGCGTGAACGTTGATCAGCCCGGGGAGGAGAGCGGCATCTCCGAGCTCCACCCGCTCCGCATCCGGGGGGGCGGGAAGCCCCGTGCGGGACGCGACCGCGGCGATGCGCCCCCGCTCGTCGACCAGAACCCCCCCGTCGTGGATGGGTGGGGCGGAGACGGGGAGCACCCACTCGGCGTGGAAGAGGGTGGGGCGAAGGAGGGGCACGCGGGCGGCGGCGAGGCTCAGTTCGGAAAGCTGAAGAGCGAAGCGGCGACGGCCCGGCGGGAGC
>JALZKG010000369.1 GCA_030859365.1 Gemmatimonadota bacterium | reverse complement strand
TCTCGGTCCAGTTCCACGGCAACGGCGCCGCGCCTCCGGAGGCGGCACTCCCCCCGGCCCTCGCTCCTCCTGCACCCGCCGCCGCGGCCCCTGCACGCGCGGGTCTCGCCGCCGCGCACCCCTCGGCCCCGCTCAACGAACGGTACACCTTCGAGCGGTTCGTGGTCGGCAACAACAATCAGCTCTCCGCCGCGGCCGCGCACGCCGTCGCGGAGGCACCGGCGCGGATGTACAACCCGCTCTTCATTTACGGCGGCGTGGGGCTCGGCAAGACGCACCTGATGCACGCCATCGGCCACGTCGTTCAGGAGCGGGACGCCGGGAAGCGGGTGATGTACCTGAGCTCCGAGCGCTTCACCAACGAGCTGGTCAGCGCCATCCAGGAAGGGTCCATGGCGGAGTTTCGCCGCCAGTACCGGCAGATGGACCTGCTCCTGGTGGACGACATCCAATTTCTGGAGGGAAAGGAGCGCACCCAGGAAGAGTTCTTCCATACCTTCAATGCGCTGCACGACGCCCAGCGGCAGATCGTGCTCACCTCCGACCGGCCCCCCAAGGAGATCGGCCTGGAAGACCGGCTGGTGTCGCGCTTCGAGTGGGGGCTGGTCACCGACATCAAGGCGCCGGACATGGAGACCCGCCTCGCCATCCTCCAGAAAAAGGTGGAGGAGGACCGGCTGGAGATCCCCGACGCCGACGCGGTGCTCGCCTTTATTGCCCAGAACTGCACCTCGTCGGTGCGGGAGATCGAGGGAGCGGTGATCAAGCTGCTCGCGTACTCGTCGCTGACCCGACGGGAGATCACGGTGGAGCTGGCGCGCGAAGCTCTGGGCGGGGTGCTCCGCGGAGGAGGCAACGCGGCACGGGGGGGGAGCGGCGCAACGCCTGAGATGGTGCGCAGCCGGGTGGCCGAGGCGTGGGGAACCACCTCCGAGGCGCTTCAATCCAAGCGACGCACCAAGGACCTGACGGTTCCGCGCCAGGTGGCGATGTACCTGATCAAGGAGATGTTCGCCCTGCCGCTGATCGAGATCGGCAAGCGCTTCGGCGGGCGCGACCACTCAACGGTGATCCACTCCGTCGCCAAGGTGGAAGAGACGCTGACCGCGGACTCCCGCTTCCGGGAAAGAGTGGAGGCCATCCGTGCTTCCCTGGTCTGAGCGGACGAACTCGGCGCCGGGTGTGGAAACCGGGCGTGGAGGGAGTGTGGAAAGGAGGATGGGGGGCGTGGAGTGTGGACAGTGTGGAGAACGCGCGCGTTTCCCACAACCTTTTCCACCCCGTCGGGGAGTAGGAAAGCCGTTGGGAAGGTGTCGCTTGGAGGGTGTGCAGGAGGTGTATTCCACGGGTCCACACCCTCTACTACTACGACTAAGTCTTATATATCTGGGAAACAGAAATGCAGTCCGGTGGAAAGCTCATCCAACCTCATGCCCGCGACACCATGAAATTCACCATCACCCGTGAAAAGCTTCAGGAAGGCCTGGCCGCCGTCGCTGGAAGCATCCCGACGCGCACCACGCTTCCCGTGCTCGCCAACCTGCTCGTGGAGGCGGAGGAGGGCGGGGTCCGCTTCAGCGGTACCGACCTGGACACCGCGGTGTCGGTGCGTGTCCCGGCCGAGGTGGACACCCCCGGAGCGATCACCGCGCCCGCGAAGAAGCTGCAGGAGATTGCCCGTGAGCTTCCGGGCTCCGTGGAGATCTCCACCCAAAGCGACGCGATCTCCATCACCAGCGGGCGGAGCCGCTTTCGCCTGAATGGCCTGCCGCGCGACGAGTTTCCCGCCTTTCCGGGGGTGGACTTCGACTCGGGGTGGAGTCTCGCCGGAAGCGAGCTGCAGCAGCTGATCTCCCACGTAAGCTTCGCCGCCTCCACCGAGGAAACCCGTCCCATCCTGAACGGGGTGCTCTGGCAGCTCACGAACGAGGGGATGCGGATGGTCGCGACCAACGGCCACCGCCTGGCGAAGATGACGATCCCGATCGGCGGTGCGCCGACGCAGGAGGGCGCGGATCTGATCGTGCACCCCAAGGCGCTCGGGCAGGTGCAGAAGCTGCTCGCCAACCAGGCGCAGGTGGAGATCGCCCGCTCGGAGAACCACCTCGGCTTTCGCGGCGATGGGGTGGAGATCTACACCCGGCTGATCGAGGGGCCGTATCCCAACTACGAGCAGGTCATCCCCAAGGACAACGACAAGCAGCTGGTGGTCGACAGGGCAGCGCTGCTCGCCGCGGTGCGCCGCATGGCGATCGTCGCGTCGGATCAGACGCACCGCATCCGGATGGCGCTGGGCGGCCCCATGCTGAAGTTTTCGGTGGAAACGCCGGATCTGGGCGACGCCACGGAGGAGCTGCCGGTGGAGTACGACGGCGATCCGCTGGAGATCGGCTTCAACGCGCAGTACCTGCTGGAGTTGCTCCGCTACATGCCCACCGACGAGGTGCGGATGAGCTTTCGGGCGCCGGAACGGGCCGCCATCATCGAGCCGGTGGGGAACGAGGACACGCCGGACTACCTGTGCCTGGTGATGCCGCTGCGGCTGCTGAGCTGAGGAGGGAGTGGAGCGCAGCGGGACCGTCGTCCAACTTCCGGGCCAACGACGTAGCTGCTCTGCGTCACAGGCTGCGCGCGCTGAAGGTGTCGCAGGTGCGCACGTCCCCGGATTCGAAGCCGCGGGTGAACCAGCGCACGCGCTGCGCCGAGCTGCCGTGGGTGAACGACTCCGGGACCACCTGTCCCTGGATCTGCCGTTGCAGCCGGTCGTCGCCGATGGCGCTCGCGGCCGTGAGCGCTTCTTCGATGTCGCCGGGCTCCAGGATCTGGCGTTGCCGCTGTGCGTGGTGCGCCCAGATGCCCGCAAAGCAGTCCGCCTGCAGCTCCTGCCGCACCGAAAGGGCGTTCGCCTCCGCGCGGCTGAGGCGGCGGCTCATCCCCTGCACCTCCTCCGAGATCCCGAGCAACGTCTGCACGTGGTGTCCCACCTCGTGGGCGATCACGTACGCCTGCGCGAAGTCGCCCGGGGCACCCAGGCTCTGGTCCAGGTCGTGGAAAAAGGCGAGGTCGATGTACACCTGCTGGTCCGGCGGACAGTAGAAGGGCCCGACCGCCGCCTGGGCGAACCCGCAGGCCGACTGGACCGCACCGCTGAAGAGCGTCAGCGTCGGCTCCTGGTAGCTGCGTCCCATCTGCTGGAAGAGCGGGTTCCAGACATCTTCGGTGTCCGCCAGCACCACGGAGACGAACTCCCCCATCTCGTCGTCCGGCCCGCCCGGCGGAGGATCCGCCGGGGAAGAGGCGGTGGTGCCGGGATCGGTCTGCAGGACCACGCTCGGGTCGACGCCGAAGGCGAGGGCGACCAGCGCCAGGACCACCGCGCCGATCCCACCCCCTACGATCCCGCCGGCACCCATCCCCCGACGGTCCTGGACGTTGGTGCTTCTTCTTCCGCCTCTCCACCGCATCGCGTTCCTCCGTTCTCTTCGTGAAACCGCTTCTCACGCGGCGAGGTTTGCCGCGGGTGCAGATTGGATCCGCAAGCAGAGTGCTAGACTGCTCTCCACGGCGTGAGCGACCGGAATGATCACCGGCGGTGACAAAGACCGTGGGCGGCATACGTTCGGGGCCGTCCTCCGCCAGCCGTTACGACGCAGGAAGTCGCCCGCGCGGAATGAGATCGCCGCGCTACAATTCCGCCAGACTCACCACCCGCCCCCGCTCTGCCCAGCGCGCGAGCGTCGCCGCCTCGTCCTCCAGTCCCAGTCCCCAGGTGGCGTCGCGCACCGCCACCGTGTGGTAGCCGCGCGCCTGCATCCCGTCGACGGCGCCGGTGACGCACACGTCGCGCGCGACGCCGACCACCACGATCTCCAGCGGGCGGCCGAGGGCGCGCCCCAGCTCGTCCAGAAACGCGTCTGTGCCTGGATTCCCTTCGAAGACGCTGAAGCGTTCCTTGTGGATCCACACCGGGCGACGCGTCCGCACCGCCTCCCGGGCGACGCGACGCGCCTCGGTTTCGGAGGCGCGCCGGAGGAGGATCAGGGGATCCTCGGGGGCGACGGAGGGGATGATCTCCGCGCCCCGGCGCTCCTCGGGATCGTCCGACAGCCCCATGCAGTGCGGGGGGTAGGTGCCCCGGGCCGCATCGGGATCCTCGGCGTCGATCTCCGCGTCGTCCGGCGCGTGCCAGTCGCCGGTGTAGACGAGCAGCTCGCAGTGCTCGTGCATCCAGGCCACCGCCTGCTCAATTCGCTCCCGTGCCTGCGCCGCACCGGCGTCGGAGGCATCGAACAGGTCCCGGACGTACAATCGCCCCCCCTCCTCCGGGGGGAGCATGAAGTCGTTCTGCACGTCCACGATCCACCCGATCTTTGCACGATTCATCCCCGGATCTCCTCCCAGTCGAGTTGCACCAGCCGCGGGTTGGGGCGCAGCCTGCGCCCGGTCTTGCTCTGCGGCCGCCCGTCCACCTCCACCACGTCGGCGGTGAAGTCGAAGCTCGAAAGCAGCCCGCCCCCGCCGGAGTTGTGCCCGAGCAGGCTGCTCCCCACCCCGTACGCCGCGACGGGGACGCGTGCTTCCTCGAAGGCGCGGATGCGCTCCGGAGTGAAGCCGCCGCTGACCACGATCCCAACGTAGCCGAACCCTTCCGCGTCCAGCGCGTCGCGCAGCTTGCGCACCAGCCGGGGATGGACGCCGTGGAGCGCCTCCCGCCCCCACAGCTCGGAATCGCGGATCAGCGATTCGTCGATGAGCGTTTCGCTGGTGTCCACCCGCACCGCTGCGAGCACCCGGTCGCCGAACTCGGCGCGCACCGCCCCGGCCACCCGCAGGGCGTCTCCCACCACGTCGTTGCGGTAATCCACCAGGCTGGACACGGCGACGCCCGGCTCCCCCTGCCGCATGCTTCGGACGAAGGCGAGCGTCGCCTCCACCACGTCGCCCCCGAAGGCGGCGATCAGCGCGTGCGGCATGGTCCCCACCCCTTCGCCTCCCCACCACGCGCCGCCCGCGTTGCTGGACACGCTGTGCGCACCGCCCACCTGCGCCGCGTAGCCGTCCGGGGTCTGCACGCGCCAGTCGTCGTGACGGGCGGCCATGAAGATCAGCGGCTTCCCCGCCGCCGCCACCCGGGCAGCGCGCACGTTGGACGCGACCAGGGTGCGGCGGGCGAGGACGCCCAGCAGCGGGGTTTCCAGGTGGCCGAAGGCACGGTACGGCCCGCGCAGCTGCATCACGGTGTCCCAGGGCTCCACGTCGTCGCCGTCGAGGAGGGTGTCCACCCGCACCTGCTCGGTCCGGTATCCTTCGGCGAGCTGCGTCTGCAGCAGGCGGGTCCCCTCCAGCAGCCCCGCCACCACGCCACGCTGCTTGGCGAAGAGCTGCACCGTCACCTGCGGATCGCGCCCGGCGTGGGCGAGGGTGTCCACCGTGCGCAGAAAGTAGCGGTCCGAAAGCCACCCCTGCCGCATGCGCGGGTCGAACTGAAAGAGCTCGGCGGGGAAGCGGCGCAGGGTGGCGTGCAGCTCGGCGGCGCGGTTGCTCTGGAGAAGCGGCATCGGGTGGCGGTGGAGGAGAATCGGGGGAAGGTGGACGCCGGGCTCCGCCGGTCGCAAGGGAGGGACCCGCGCGGATGCGGATGGTTGCATTGTTCGCTGCTCCGGCGGCGAGTAGTTTAAGGGGAACGGATCCCGGCGCCACTCCGGCGCAGATGGAGCCGGACGATCATTCCGATGGATCCGCGTGAATCCGGACCCAACCTCCCCTCCGCCCTGGCACGTCTGGGTGGACACCGGCGGCACCTTCACCGACTGTCTCGCCCGGGACCCGAATGGGCGGACCCACCGCGCCAAGGTGCTGTCCAGCAGCGCGTTGCGCGGGGCGGTCCGCGAGGTGCTGAGCCCCACTGAGCTGCGAATCGCGGCGGAGTGGGGTGCCTCCACGGATCTGGTGCGCGGCTTCGGCTTCCGGCTGCTCGGCGACGACGAGGGGGAGATCCCGGTGGACGGGTACGATCCGGCGGATGGGACCCTCCGCCTCGCCGCTCCCCTTCCGGTCCGCACCGTCCCCGGTGCGGCGTTCGAGGTGCGCTCCCCGGAGGAGGCGCCGATCCTGGCCGCGCGGCTGGTGACCGGCACCCCCGGCGGAAGTCCGCTTCCGCCCCTTGCGATGCGGCTCGCCACCACGCGCGGAACCAACGCGCTGCTGGAGCGGCGCGGCGGGCCGGTGGCCCTGTTCGTCACCCGCGGCTTCGGGGATCTGCTCCGCATCGGGACGCAGCAGCGGCCGGATCTGTTCGCGCTCGACATCCGCCGACCGGAGCCGCTCCCCGCCGTCGTCGTGGAGG
>JALZKG010000368.1 GCA_030859365.1 Gemmatimonadota bacterium | reverse complement strand
CCCATGTCCCACAGCGTCAAACCGCCGTTCCAGAGGGCGGTGAAGAGCACCCCGTCACGCACGAAGACGTCGTGGATGAAGGGCTTTCCCATCTGCCGGGCGAGCACCTCGCGCGGCGCGGCGGGCTCGCTCAGATCCACCACCACCAGACGGGGCGGCGCGGGATCCACCGAGAGAAATGCGTACAGGGTGCCGTTCACCCGCGCCACCTTGGCGGTGTGCACGCCGGGACCGGTGTTCGCCGACGAGAAGCGGGAAAGCTGCCGGGGACGCGCCGGATCGGCCAGGTCGAAGACGACGATCGATCCCGGGGAAAACTCGGTCGCCACGACCAGCAGCCGTCCATCGTCCGAGATCTGCACGTCTCCCAGGGTGGTCGCGCCGGGTACGATCACCGAGTCGACCAGAACCGGTGTGCTGCCCGCGACGTTCCACACCTTGAGCGAGTTTCCGGGGGTGCCGCTCCGCTGTCCCCAGCTTCCGGTGTACGCCCAGCCGCCGCGCACCGCCACCTCCGAGGTGAAGCGCTCCGCGACCGGCCCGTGACCGAGCACCGCGAGGGAGCGCGGACCCTCCGGCTCGGGTTGATCGACAGGGGGGGCCAGCAGGCCGCTGTCGCCGCCGCACGCGGCGGCGACGATCCCGAGCAGCAGCCAGGCCGCCGCGGTGAACGATCTCTTCATCGTCTTCCTTTCAATGTGAATGTCCGTTCCCCGGGCCGGCAAGCGCCGCTCCGTAGCGCCCCATGCGCCGGTGCATGGTCCCCACCTCGGCTCGGACCCCGGCGGAGAGGCCCCACTGGCTCGCCGAGCCGTAGAACTCCGCCGGGTCCCACACGAGCGAGCCGAGCGTTTCCTTCGCCCGCGCATGCGACACCTCCAGAAACGGACGGAGCCGCAGCGGCCCACCCCGGAGCGGGGGAGCGGACAGCGCCGCGCTCGCGAGCGTCCAGCGGGTGGCGCCGAGCAGGTGCACGTCCGCGTGGGGACGCGGGGAGCGGAACGGATCCAGGGTGCGCTCCTCCTCGGGGCGGACGGTACGCTCCAGCCGCAGCGCGCCGGTGAAGCCCCGCCACTCCAGCGACGCTTCCCCCAGCACGCTCGGGAAGCGGAAGGTGGGCTCCGCGCCGATGAACTCGTCGGTCCGCGCCCACTCCAGCAGTGCGTAGCCGCCGGGGCGCTCCCAGCGCGCCGCCGCGCTCCACTTGCGGTGGTCCAGCCCGCTCCCCGCGGGAAACTCCGGCGACGCGACCGCCGCGTAGCTCGCCGAAAGCTCCACCCCCGGCCGCGGCAGCGCGGTGCCTCGCACCGCCCACGAGTCGCCGAAGCGCCGCCAGTTCACCACGTCCTCCGGCGAGCCCGGCTCGTCGCCGTTGAAGAGCCCTGCCTCCACCATCAGCGTCCCCCGGCGCACGGCTGCAATCGCGACGCCGCGCTCCAGGATCTGCGCCAGGTGGTGGTTCACCGGGTACTTGGCGAAAGGGCGCACCATGGGGTCGTCGGTGCCGAAGGGGGCGAACCCCTTCCCGCCGGTGAGTGACCACCTCGACCCGCCCACCTCCCCGTTCACGGTGGCCGTGAGTTCGTGCAACAGCGTGTGCGGGTGGCGGCGGTCCACGTACCCTTCGCCGTAGATCCCCGCGTTCAGCTCCCCGCGTCGCAGGGTAAACGCCTCGCCATTCAGCATCCCGGAGAAGGCGAGCCGTCCACCGGCGATCTCGCCGTGCGCGGCCAGGAGCGGCTGCGTCAGGTAGCCTTCGGTGAGGCTGCGGCCACCGACCGCCGGCGCGGCGTGCGTCACGAGCCCGATGGCCTGCGCGCCCAGCCGCAGCGAGGCGCGGCTCACCTCCGCCGAAGCGGGGCGGGCGTGATCGTGCTCTTGCGCTACGAGGGGGCCGCTGCCGAGCAGCGCGAGCAGTCCGAGCGTCCGGAAGAAGCGGAGGGAGTACGTAGGGTCGTCCTTTCAGGTGCCGAGCGAGGTCGCGAGCGCCCTGCCACCCAGGGTTTGCGCTCGACGGGTTTGCACTTGACGCTTCCAAGGAGCACTTTGCGGGTTCCGACGCGCCACCCGTTGCCCGCCCATCCGTCGTGACATCGGATTCGACCCATCGCGCTCCGGATC
>JALZKG010000362.1 GCA_030859365.1 Gemmatimonadota bacterium | reverse complement strand
GGCGTACTCCGCGGCGGAAAGCGGCGGCGGGGCGGGGAGGGGGGGCGGAGCCCACTCCGTGCTCCCGTCCGGCCGCGGGATGGACGCCACCCCGGGGCCGCCCCCGCAGCCGCCGAGCAGGAGGAAGAGCGCGAGCAGAGGGGTGGCTCGGAGGAAGCGAAGGCGCGGCATAGGGGTACGGGAAAGCGGCGAAGGGGCGTCGACACTCAGTTTCGCCCCGCGCCACGGGCAAGGCAAGGTGGGCGGCATCGATGGCAAATCGTGTCCCACGCCGTCACCAGCGCAGCACGACCTTTCCGAAGGTGCGGTTCTCCTCCATCTGCCGGTGCGCGTCCACGACATCGGCGAAGGGGAGGACCCGGTCGATCACGGGGCGGATCACCCGCGAGGTGAAGAGCGGGAGCACGTTCTGCGAAAAGGTCCGCGCCAGCGCGACCTTCTCCTCCAGCGGGCGGGTCCGCATCACCGACCCCGTGATACGGAGGCGCCTCTGGAGGAGCATGCCCAGGTCCAGCTCCACCTTGCTTCCTCCCATGGTACCCAGCACCGCCACCCGGCCGCGGCTGGCGAGCGTGGGGAGGGTGGCCTGCAGCAGCGGCCCCCCCACCAGGTCGAGCACGGCATCGACCCCCGCGCCGCCCGTGGCCTCGCGGATCAGCGGGCCGATCTCCGCATCCGTGCTCAGAACACCGTGGGACATTCCCAGCTCCCGGGCGCGCTCCAGCTTTTCCGGGGAGCGCGAGGTGCCGATGACGGTGGCACCGGCGGCGCGCGCGAGCTGGGTCGCCGCCGTGCCGACGCCGCTCCCCACGGCATGGATCAGCAGGCGCTCGCCCTTTGCCAGGTCGAGGTGGGAGAAAAGGGCGTCGTACGCGGTGATAAACGCCTCCGGAACCGCGGCCGCCTCCTCCCAGGAGAGCTTCTGCGGAATGCGGACGGCTTCCCGCTCATATACGCACAGGTACTCCGCGTGGCCACCTCCCGGGACGATCCCCATGACCCGGTTTCCCGGCGCCCAGAGCCCGGCGCCGGGCCCGTTCGCCTCCACCGTGCCGGCGTACTCCAGCCCCGGGACGTCCGCGGGAGCGCCGGGCGGCGCCGGGTACCTTCCGCGTCGCTGCAGCAGGTCGGCACGGTTCAACGCCGACGCATGCACCCGCACCCGGACCTGTCCCGCGCCGGGCTCCGGCACCGGGCGCTCCCCGATCTCCAGCACCTCGGGGCCACCGGGGCGCCGGATCACCACCGCACGCATCTTCACCGCACGGACTCCCCCCGCTCCCGTACGAACGCTTCGATGCCACGCAGGTGCGCGTCGGCCAGCCGGTCCAGAAAGGCGGGGTTGCGCAGCGCCGCCTCCTGCTCCGGGATCATCATGAAGAGCGACTCGGTGAGGGTGGACGGCATCCAGGTAGGCCGGGCGAGCGCGAGGCTGCGGCGCTTCGCTCCTAGGTTGCGAATGCGGGTGGCGTCCACGATCTCGCGGTTCAGCGCCTGCGCCAGCTCCGCCGCGAATGGGTAGAAGTAATACGTTTCCGTCCCCGCGCTCACGAAGGGGTTGATCCCCTCGGGAAAGGCGTTGTTGTGCACCGACACCAGCAGGTGCGCGTCGGAGCGCACGGCCAGCGCGGTGCGCGCGGCGAGCTCCGCGGCTACGTCGGTGCGGCTGACCAGCGGTGTGTCGTCGACCCGGGTCATGACCACCTCGGCGCCGCGCTCCCGCAGCCGTTCCGCCAGGCGGAGGCCGATCGCCAGGTTGGCGTCGGCCTCGGTCAGCCCCGTGGGGCCGACGGCGCCGAG
Source organism: Gemmatimonadota bacterium (assembly GCA_030859365.1). Lineage (GTDB taxonomy): Bacteria > Gemmatimonadota > Gemmatimonadetes > Longimicrobiales > Longimicrobiaceae > JALZKG01. Next base: position 263 of record JALZKG010000362.1, on the reverse strand, counting down.
CGGCGGGTGTCCCGGGTCGACCAGCACCCGCACTCCCTCCAGCGGCCGGCCCGCGTCCACCCGCGGCGGACGGCGCACCCGGAGGACCAGGGTGCCATCCGCCTCGTAGAACGCCTTGAAGCCCCATAGCGGGCGGGCGAGCGCCAGATCGAGCCGGGCGCTGTCTCCGGCCGCCGGGCGCCACGCAGCTCCCGTGAAGAGCCGCTCCCCCGCCACCGGGACCGCGCCCGCTGCCGGGATGCGCCCGTAAACGGTGATCCCGA
>JALZKG010000360.1 GCA_030859365.1 Gemmatimonadota bacterium | reverse complement strand
ATACAACACACGACCCGCGTATGATTCCCACTTCGGAAAGGATAGTCACCGTGAGGCTTTCAGCATCGCAGATGTCGCCGGTATTTCGCCGCCGAGTGGGTAGTCTCGGTTTTGCTTTGCTTTCGTCGCCCTTGCCGGGGCCAGGTTGATGGTGATCCGCTTCGGCGGGATCTGCAGACCGCTGTTCTGGATGGCGGCGACGACCCGCTCCCGCCCCTCCTTGACCGCCCCCTGCGCCAGCCCGACGGTGGAGAAGGAGGGGAGGCCGCTCGCCACGTCGGCTTCGACGGCGACCAGGTAGGCGTCGATGCCGAGGACGGCACCGGAAAGGATGCGGGCAAGCACGGACGGGCGGACTCCTGCATGGGTGGGAGCGACGCACCCATCTTCGTCGTCAACGGCGCGGCGCGCAAGCGGGGTCTCCCGGTCGTGCCTAGGGCGCGATCCGCAGCCGCATGGTCACGGTGGTTCCCTCCCCCGCGCTGGACTCGGCGGAAACCTCCCCGCCCCATCCCTCCACCAGCCGCCGCACGATGGCGAGGCCCAGCCCGGTCCCGCTGCTCCGGGTGGAGAAGTGAGGCTCCCAGATGTGCGGCAGCGCGTCCGGCGGGATCCCGGCGCCGGTATCCGACAGGGCGAGCACCACCGCTCCCTCCGCAGGCTCCGCGCGCACCTCCACCCGGATCTCCCCGCCACCGTCCAGCGCTTCGCGCGCGTTCTCCAGCAGGTTGACGAGCACCTCCTTCAGCTCCCCGCCGCGGGCTAGCACGGGAGGGGTGTCGGCGGCCGCATCCAGCCGGTAGCGGACACCGTCCGCCCCGCCGCGGTACAGGGCAAGCGTTTCTTCCACGACGTCGGGGACCCGCAGCCGTTCCAGCTCACCGGGCGCGGGCGGCGGGGTGCCGAAGCGGGCGAAGGCGCGCGCGATCTCGCCCAGGCGATCGATCTCGCTGAGCACGGCGGCGACGTTGCGCTCCAGGATCTGCTCGAAGTCGGGGCGACGGTCCGCATGGGCACGGCGCAGGTGCTGGACAGCGAGCTTGATCGGGGTCAGCGGATTCTTGATCTCGTGCGCCACCTGGCGCGCCATCTCGCCCCACGCGAGGACGCGTGCCGAGCGGATCTCGTCGGAGATGTCTTCGAGCGCCGCCACCGTCCCGCCCGCCCCCCGCTCCGCCGGCAGGCGCCGCAGCCGGAGCCGCACGATCCGCTCCGCTCCGGATAGCTCGTCCCCACCGTCCACCTGGCCGGAGTCCCGGAAGCGGGCCACCGACGCGCGCATCGCGTCGGCGAGAGGGGTATCCGCCGGGAGCACCTCTCCCACCGGCACCGGGGTGCCGAGGATTTCCTCCGCTCGGGGGTTGATGAGCCGAACCCGTCCGTGCGGATCCAGCGCGACGATCCCGGTTCCCGCCTCCGCCACGATCGCCTCCGTCCGGCGCGTTTCGCGCAGCAGGGCGGCGCGGGCGCGCCTCAGCCGGCGCACCATCCGGTTGAAGGAGCGGAACAACTCGCCGAACTCATCGCGCCGCCGCTCGTCCAGGCTCACGCCGAGATTTCCCGCCCCGACCGAGGCCGCGGCGTGGCTCAGACGGTCGATAGGGTTGGAGAAGGCGCGGCCCACGGCCAGGGCGAGTGCGACCGAAAAGATCGCGCCCAGGAGCACCGCGAGCAGCACCACCTCCGCAAGCTGCTGCCGCCGGCGCGCGATCTCCCCCGTGGCCAGCGGGGTCGGCGACGCCAGCACCCGGTCGAAGCCGAGCCGGCGGTAGGCGATCAGGTACTCGTTGCCCCCGAGCCGCCGCTCCTCCCGCTCCGTCAGCGCCTCCGCCGCTTGGAAGCGCAGATACACGTCGGCCGGGAGCCAGGCCGGATACAGACCGAGCTCCAGCACCTCCGGGGCGGCCGCCGCCCGCAGCACGCCGTTCTGGTAAAGGAGAAGATCCGAGCGCACCTCGGCCGCGAGCCCGGCGAGGGAGCGCGCGCCGGCCGCGGCTTCCGCCTGCTCCAGCGAGCGCTCCGCCAGCGCCCCGGCGGTACGCACCACCTCGCGGGCGAGCGCCTGATACACCGTGGCACCCAGCAGCAGGAGCGGCAGCAGAAAGAATCCGAACAGGGCGAGGGTGAGCCGACCCCGGAAGCTCCGCACCCAGGCGCGTCCGCCGGAGACCACCGCCACCGCATCCCCCGCCAGCATCCGCGCCACGCCCCAGAACGCTGCGAACACGACTGCCAGCAGCGCCCCGAACAGGAGCATCCGGGCGCCGAGCAGCGGCCAGGACGCGGTACGCACCAGCAGGTGCGCGTGGAGCGGGCCGCCCGGAAAGCGGACCCACGCTTCGCTCTGCCATCCAGCCGGGGTCCGGACCCATTCCGGCGGACCCGTCGCCTGCGCCTCGAAGGGAGCCATGGGGACCAGGGCAAGCGTCGACTCACGGTCCACGGCGTCCGCATCGCCGCTCGGGTTCAGAAAGCGGGCGATGGCGGTGGACCGCCCCAGCGTCCGTCGGGGGGGGATCACGACCGACACGGTTCGCTCGCCCGGAAGGGGGACGAGAAGGGTGTAGTGGAGCGAATCGTGGGCCGGGTCGCGCTCCAGGAGCACCTCTTCGGAAGAGCGCGCCCGCTGCAGCATCCCCGGAATCAGCTCCGGTGGAATCGCCGCCTCACCCAGGCGCAGTTCGGCGTCGGGAGTGTCTCCGGACCACAGGGTGATACGCGCTTCGTACCCCTCCGCGGCGAGCCCGCCCGTCACCCAGCTGCGGTAGAGCAGATTGACTCCGCTCTCCCCTTCCGCGGCGTGCAGCAGCACCTGCTCGGCGAACTGCTGCAGCAGAAACTCCAGGTACGGGTCCGGCTCCGTGCCCAATCGTGCCAGCTCACCCTCCGCGTCCGCGAGGCGAGCGTCGAGGTGGGCGATCCACAGGTGCACCCCCGCAGCCGTCCCGGCGATCCAGCCGATAACGAGCCAGGGGACCAGCGTCCCCCGCCGCAGACGCTCCCACGGCGGCGCCAGCGCGAGCAGGGCGAACGGCACCGCCCAGAGCGCCGGGGTCCACGGCGCGAGATCTCGACCCGGGTGCCACCAGGCGACGAGCACCAGCGCCAGGGCGGCGGCGGATACGACCGCCGCCGCGGTTCCAGCCCGCTCCTGCCGGCGCGAGGGGCCGGAAGGCCC
>JALZKG010000352.1 GCA_030859365.1 Gemmatimonadota bacterium | reverse complement strand
ATCTGGTCGATACGGTGCACGGCGCCCTGCAGGTGCAGCCGCGTCGGGCGGTCGCTCGTACGCGGGATCGCGCGCTGGACGTCCGCCCGCAACACCGTCAGCTCGCCGCGCAGGTGCGACTTCGCGTCGTTCGAGAGCGGATCCGGCCGTCGGCCGAACTGCGCCGCCTGCATCTGCGCCGGGGTTGGCGGCGGCGGATTCAGCTTGCGGTCGATCTGCGCGAGGAAGCCGCTCTGCAGCTCGCGCCGGAAGGCGTCGGCGTTGGGACTCCCGGTGTAGATCTCCGCCCAGACGCCGCGGCGTACGTCGTCCAGCATCGACGCCAGGGCATAGGCGCCCTGCGGGTTCATCGCCTCCTGCTCCAGCAGGCGGTTCATACGGCCGTCGTCCAGCAGAGTGGTGAGCACCCGGTTCTGGGCGTTGTTGATGCGGGTGATCATCCCGCCCGCCTCGATCCGGCTGGCGATCTCCGGCCGGATCAGGTACGTCGGGGTGCGGAATACCTCGGCGTTCAGGAAGCGAACCGCTTCCGCCTGCCGCGCCCGCGGCATCGGGGTGTACACCGACCCGGGCTGGCTCCCCGACTTGTACTGCACCTCTCCGCCACCCACCATCGTCGCGACGTGGTTTGCCTCGGTGGCCCACTGCCCCACGGTGCGGTCGTACAGCTCGCGCAGGTCGCTGTTGTCCTCGCCCGGGCGCACCGCCGCGTCGTACACGTAGCCGACCACCCGCTGGATGTTCCGGAAGCCGAGGCCGGTGGACTTCACCGGGTCGGCGTCGCCCACCGCCTCGCTCTGCGTCCCGTAGGCGCCGAACTCGTTGTTGGCGGAGAAGCGGTACCAGGGGACGGTGTCCTGCATCCGCGACCACTGCTCCAGCGTCACGCGCTCCTGCTCCGGGGTGCGGGCGCCGGGGATCGGCTTGTAACCCCACATGATCGCGTACCTGTCGTACGGCCCCACGCGCGGGATCAACGTCCACAGCGGGATGTTGTCCTCGGGCTGCGCCACGTAGTTGAAGCGCGAATAATCCATGATGCTCGGGCTGTGCCCCATCTTCTCCACCCAGGTCGCGCTCCGCACGCTGTCGGCCGGATACGTCGAGCTGCCGATCTGGTCGTGCTGCAGCCCGATGGTGTGCCCGATCTCGTGCACCACCACGAACTGGAGCAGCTTGCCCATCAGCGAATCCGGCATCGGCAGCCGCCGGGCGCGCGGATCGAGGGCCGCCGCCTGGGTGAAGTACCAGGATCGCTGCAGGTTGAGGATGTTGTGGAACATCCGCACCGAGCCGTTCAGGATCTCACCCGTGCGCGGGTCGTGCACGTGCGGCCCCACCGCGTTCTCGGTGGTGGAGGGGAGCCAGCGGACCACGGTGTGGCGGATGTCCTCCGGCGACCAATCCGCGTCGTCTGTCGGCGGATCCATGGGGACGATCGCGTCCTTGAAACCCGCCGCCTCGAACGCGGGCTGCCAGTCGAGGATCCCCTGCCGCACGTACGGCTTCCACTGCTCGGGGGTCGCCGGATCCACGTAGTAGACGATCGGCTTCTTGGGGTAGCAGAGATCTCCCTCGCGCCGCTCGGAGCACTCCAGCCGGTACCTGGTGATGTAGCGCCGCTGCGCCGAGCGGTGCTCCTCGGTGCCGAAGTCGACCTGGCGGATGGAGAAGAAGCCGACCCGCTCGTCGAAGCGGCGCGGCATCATGGGGTTGTCCGGCAGCCGCACCAGGCTCCAGTGCGCGAGCACGCTCTGCGCGGGGCGCGGGGCGCCACCCGCGCTCGGGGCGGGGGCGCCGCCACCGGTCGGCGGCGCGGGGACGCCGGTCTGCGTCGCCTCGATCTCGACGTTGTCGGGGAAGGCGACCGCCCGCTCGATGTAGGAGCGCGCCTGGTCGATGGTGCCGCGGATCGCGGCGATCTCCGGCACCGCGGTGGTGAAGAGGCGGGTCACGTCGACCACCGCGGCACTGTCGGGACCGAACGCCTCCACGTTGAGCACCGCCACGACGGGCGCGTAATTCGACGCCTGCACCGACTGCCACACCGAAAGGGTGGAGTCGGCGGTGATGTCGAACGACGGGGAGCGGAGGATGACCCGGTTGCCGTTGCGCTCCCAGCGGAGGGTGCGCTCGCCGAACTGGTCCCCGCCGTAGGCGCCGAAGCCGCCCCCCGGCAGGTTCGGGTCGGCGGCGGGAGCCCGGGCGTAGCGGCCGACCAGGAGCATGTCCCGATTCATCTCCCGTTGCGGAATCTCGAACAGGAGCTTGTCGCCCACCCGGTGCGTCCGGAACATCCCCTCGCGCGTCTCCGCCCGCGAGGTGACCACCTGGCCGTACGGGCGGGGGCGGGCTTCGCCGGGGCCGGGGC